>JAYTIG010000691.1:0-2636 GCA_043731995.1 Hyphomicrobiales bacterium | reverse complement strand
ACCAATAGGGATCGCCGCTTTGACCATGAGTCACAAAAACTACATGGGTTTGATCGGCCGCGGCAATTGTCGCGGCCGACGTCAAAATGGCAAGCCCGGCAACGGCGCCAAGGATAGGCTTTGTAAGTTTCGAGAATGAGAACATGCTTTCTTCCTCCTGTCTCTGACCTCTGCCCCATCTTGATGACGCAAGCAGACCAACTGCATTGTTGTTCAAGGCAGCATTGGTTCCTTCGGGGCTGTGGGCCCCATTAATTCTCCACCGTGAAGCCAGCCGCGCTCGCCATGCGCGACAGGTTCTTAAATCCCATCGTCGCGTATTTGAGAGGCTCAGCTTTCTTTGGGTCCTGTTCAGCTTCAACAACAAGCCAACCGGAATAATTGTTTTCGGCAAGTACGCGCAGAATGGTTGGGTAATCGATGGAACCGTCACCCGGCACTGTGAAGATGCCTTCCATCACGGCACCCATGAAGCTCATGTCTCCTGCCCGCGCCTTTTCCAACATTGACTTGCGGGCGTCCTTGCAGTGAACATGTACCACGCGTTTGACATGCTGCTTGATCAATGCAACCGGATCGCCCCCTGAAAAGCTTGAGTGGCCGGTATCATATAACAGGCCGACGGCCTCGCCTGTATGTTTCATCATCAGGCCCACTTCTTCATCGGTCTCGACAATGGTGCCCATGTGATGATGAAAGGCCATGCGCACGCCAAAATCAGCCATCTTCTGGGCCAACAGCGTGAGCTTTTTGCCGTAGATGGGCCATTCCTCTGCGGAGAGTTTTGGTCTTTGCGAAATTGGGCCCCAGATGGCGCCGTGGCGCCCGCGCGATGTATCCGCATAAACCACATGGGTGGAACCCATGTCCTTCAGCAGTTGAAGATGCGGCGTGATGGCGTCCATTTCCGCAGCCACTTCTTTTTCATCGCAGCGGCCATCAAACCAACCTGAGATGACCGCCAAGCCGTATTGCGCCATGATGGGCCCTAGCACGGATGACTGACGGGGGAATTTTCCCCCCAGTTCAGTTCCGGCATAGCCGGCGAGCTTGGTTTCCCTGAGGCAGGTTTCAAGCGGTGTGTCTCCGCCCAATTCGGGAACATCATCATTGGTCCATGTGATGGGATTGATACCAATACGAACTTTCAAAGAAATTCTCCCGGTTGAATGGCGGCGGTTGGATGGGTGGCCTGCCAGCGCGCCATGCTTGCGAGCAGCGTCATGTCACGCATTGCATGTTCGGCAGTATTGCGAACAGGTTTGCCATCGACGATGGATGACCAGAAGCCTTTGAGTTCTTCTATAAACGCTTCTTCGTATCCCCTGCGAATGTCGCGGGTGTGCAACTGGTGGCCTTCGCCGGTTCGGACAGTAAGCTGAGTCGGTTGATGGTTGAGATAGGGTGATGGAAATTCGAGTTCCAATGACGCGTCGTCGAAATAGAGTGTGATGCGCTCGCGGTAATGCGGGAGCTTTGGTGCTGTGAGATGGGTCATGGTCCACAGTGCTTGGCCGCCGAGCAGCCGGACGCTGCCATGGCCACCATCTCCGCCAGCGTAAAACTGGGCGCCTGAAACTTCGCCATTGGGAACGCCCAGCCTGTCGAGCAGACCGTGGACGGCGTTGACATCATGGACCAGCGACGAACAATAGGCGCCACAAAAGCCGCGGTAGGACTGGGGATCGAGTTCCACGCCGACGGCACGCTTTACTTGCTGTTTTTGCTTAGCAGTGACTTCACCAATCAAATCCTTGGGCACATCATCGCCACGCTTCCATTCGTGGTGGCGAATAAATGGCCATGCGTCCGGGTCGTTCACCTCGACCGAGATATGGCGGAGTGTATCGGATGTGCCAGGCATGAATTCAAATGCTGCGTCATAGCTGGGATCAAAGCGCTTCATGTAACCCACTTGCAGAACTTTTCCGGCTCCATCACGCGCAACGATGAGTTCAGCAATGTCGGCCGGCGCATAGCACAGCGGTTTTTCACAGAAGACGTGAAGCCTGCGCTTGAGGCCTGTGAGTGCATGCTCTTTGTGGAGCGGATCTGGAGAGGCCACGAGAATGGCGTCGAGATTTAGCTCGAATAGTTGCCCCGCAGTTTCGAAGGTCTTGATATTGTAGCGGCTGGCGACAAAGCTGCGGGCCGTTGCTGATGGATCGCAAATGCCGACAACGTCAAATTGATCAGACAAACGGCGCAGATTCGGAATGTGCTCGACTTGGGCAATTCCGCCCGCTCCGACTACACCGATCTTGATCCGCTCCATTCAGATGATCCCGACGCTGCCTTGTGTGAAGGCAGACGGTACTGCTAGGTTGGTTCTATGCAAAGAACCAAAACGACAAGATTTTGAGGGACCATCATGGCGTTGAGTTTTGCTGTGGGAAACATCGTTCTGGACCGCAAATCTGCAACCCCGTTGCACCGCCAACTCTATCGTCAACTGCGTGAATTGATCGAGGGGCGCGTTTTGCCCAGTGGCATGGCGCTGCCTTCAACACGCGTGCTGGCGAAGGATATCGGCATAGGCCGAAATACGGTGATTGCGGCCTATGACCAGTTGTCGCTCGAAGGGTTTCTCGGCACGTTGCGCGGATCGGGCCCGTTGGTGAAGGAGCTTCCTGCCT
>JAYTIG010000690.1:0-2640 GCA_043731995.1 Hyphomicrobiales bacterium | reverse complement strand
TATTCGCTTGTGGCATTGTTTTTCGGGGCAGGGCCAGTACGGGCTTTCTACCTCAAGGCCAAGAAGTGGATTGACCGGATTACCGGCCTGTTTCTCGGCGTGTTGGGCCTGAAGCTGCTGTGGGGCGCACTATCAGCTGAATAGAATGTCTGATCTGCGAGGGCGTTGCACCGGTTTACTGCACGAGAACGCGCTTGGCGTTCAGTGTGCCATCTGATGCCTTCTCGGCCGTAACGAAGACCATCATCCCAACCTTGAGGTCTGCAACGCTGGCAATTTCAACAAGGATGATAGGTACGTTGGGGCCCACGACGAGTTCTGACGTTCCACCTTTGAATGTTACCCTGAGAACGTTGCCATCGTTTGCCACGACAATTTGGGAAACTGCGGCATTGGTCATCGTCTTGCCTGGCTCTTGCATGGGACGCTGGCCTTCGCCAAGGCCGCGCAGGGCCTGTGGGAAGACCCGCAATTCGGTTGAATGCAATTTGCCATCGTCACCTTTCAAGGCTGCTGAGGCTATATAGTCGCCGGGCTTGATGGCCGCGAGTGTTGAAGGCTGATTGCGGGTAACCACGGCATCATCGGCGATGTGAAACGCGACAGCGTTGCCATCCGCCGGCTTGAGCGTCAGGCTCTGGCCATCCAGGTTCTCAATCACGCCGCGGGTTCTGATGTTGCCATCGGCTTGTTGCGCAAAACCCGCAACTGCGCCTTTCTGAAAAACCAACAAAAGAGAGCCCCAAAGCATCGCGCGCCGATTGACCATGATGTCCTCCGAATGTTGGGCAAGGCCCAGCGTCCAAGTGCCAATGTTTGGTGTCCTAAGGTGAAATCTTGTCCTTCGCATGGCGTGGTTTCATGACACTCATGTTAGATTTGCGAAGCCGTGACAGCCCGTCTATTTCCTGCATTTGAAGCCCCTTGCCTAAATTCCAGCCAGCCGCTAATTCCCAGCCAAATTCAAACGAGGAAGAAAACCATGCGCGTGTATTATGACCGGGATGCGGACGTTAATCTGATCAAAGGCAAAAAGGTCGTTATCGTCGGCTATGGCAGCCAGGGCCGCGCCCATGCGCTGAACCTGAAGGATTCCGGCGCCAAGGAACTTGTGATCGCGCTCAAGGCTGGTTCGCCCACCGCCAAGAAGGTGGAAGCCGATGGCCTCAAGGTGATGACTGTTGCCGAAGCCGCCAAGTGGGGCGACCTTCTCATGATGGCCACGCCGGATGAACTTCAGGCCGACATCTACAAGAACGAAATCGCCCCCAACATCCGCGATGGCGCTGCGATTGCTTTCGCCCATGGCCTTAATGTGCATTTTGGTCTGATTGAGCCCAAGAAAACTTTGGACGTGATCATGATCGCCCCGAAAGGCCCCGGCCACACGGTGCGTGGCGAATATCAAAAGGGCGGCGGCGTGCCTTGCCTCATCGCTGTTCATCACGATGCTTCGGGCAATGCCCATGACCTTGCACTTTCCTACGCCTGTGGCGTGGGCGGCGGGCGCTCTGGCGTTATCGAAACCAACTTCCGCGAAGAATGCGAAACCGATTTGTTCGGCGAGCAGGTCGTTCTCTGCGGCGGCCTGGTTGAACTCATCCGCGCCGGCTTCGAAACCCTGGTGGAAGCTGGCTATGCGCCAGAGATGGCCTATTTCGAATGCCTGCATGAAGTGAAGCTTATCGTGGATCTGATCTATGAAGGCGGCATCGCCAACATGAATTACTCAATCTCCAACACCGCCGAATGGGGCGAATATGTCTCCGGCCCGCGCATCATCACGTCAGAGACAAAGGCCGAGATGAAGCGTGTGTTGAAAGACATTCAAACCGGCAAGTTCACCTCAGAGTGGATGCAGGAATACCGCGCTGGTGCTGCCCGCTTCAAAGGTATCCGCCGCAACAACGATGAACACCAGATCGAAGCCGTAGGCGCCAAGCTCCGCGAAATGATGCCTTGGATCGCCAAGAACAAGCTGGTGGACAAGGCGCGCAATTAGTCCGCAAATCGCAATCTCCCCATTGTTAACCAAAGGGGAGATTGCGTGTAATTTGAGAGAATACCATGTCCATAACTGGCAAGAACAGCAGCACCTTCAGCGAAGCGACCGTGGCCGTTCATGCGGGCGAATTTATAGATCCAGCAACACGGGCCTCTTCGCCCAATCTCGTGATGTCAGCCACCTTTGCGCCAACGGAAGTTCCCGGATTTTCTGCGCGCGACGAAAAGAATTATGACGGTTTTGTTTATGGGCGCGTCTCCAGCCCCACTGTTCGTCAACTTGAGAACAAGCTGGCAGCGCTCGAAGGTGCGGAATCCGCATTAGCCTTCGGATCCGGTGTTGCAGCGGGCCATGCCGTCATTGCGGGCCGGTTGAGTTCGGGCGATCATTTGTTGATGCCGGATTCAAACTATGTGGGCATTGCAGAATTGACGCGCTACACGCTGCCGCGATTTGGAATTCAAACGTCGTTTGTCGATACATCGAATCCAAAGGCCTTTGCCGCGGCCATCAAGCCTAACACACGCATGGTATGGCTGGAAACACCAGCGAATCCAACGATGGAAATTTGCGAGATCGCCGCCTTGGCCAAGATTGCCCATGAAAAAGGGGTTCGCGATGTTGTGGTCGATTCA
>JAYTIG010000689.1:0-18302 GCA_043731995.1 Hyphomicrobiales bacterium | reverse complement strand
GATGAAAGACCGCTTTTTCATTGAATGGGACAAGGATGATATTGATGCGCTGCGCATGATGAAAGTGGATGTGTTGGCCTTGGGCATGCTCACCTGCATCCGCAAGGCCTTTGACTTGATCCGTGTGCACGAAGGAAAGCCCCATGATCTCGCCACGGTGCCGCGAGAGGATCCGGCGGTTTATGAAATGCTGCAAAAAGCAGATGCCATTGGCGTGTTTCAGGTGGAGAGCCGGGCACAAATGAATATGTTGCCACGGCTGAAGCCCGCAAAGTTCTATGACCTTGTCATTGAAGTGGCACTCGTGCGGCCCGGCCCCATACAAGGGGATATGGTGCATCCCTATCTTCGGCGCCGGAGTGGCGTCGAGAAGGTTGAGTATCCGTCGCCTGCACCCGAACATGGGGAAGCGGATGAACTTTTCAACGTGCTCAGCAAGACCATGGGCGTTCCCCTATTTCAGGAACAGGCGATGAAGCTGGCCATTGTTGCGGCAAAATTCACGGCAGAAGAAGCCAACGGGTTGCGCCGTGCCATGGCGACGTTTCGCAATGTTGGCACAATAGACAATTTCAAGGACAAGTTCATTGGCCGCATGGTGGCGCGCGGATATAAGCAGAATTTCGCCGAGCGCTGCTTCAAGCAAATTGAAGGCTTCGGCTCTTATGGTTTTCCTGAGAGCCATGCCGCGAGCTTTGCCCACCTGGTTTATATTTCGGCATGGATCAAGAAATACCATCCGGCGTCATTTGCTGTCGCGTTATTGAATTCGCAGCCCATGGGCTTTTATGCGCCGGCCGAAATCGTGCGTGATGCGCGCGAGCATGAAGTTGAGGCGCGCCACGTGGATGTGAATTATAGCGCCTGGGATAACACGCTTGAACTTCGTGCCGATGGCACTCTGGCTTTGCGCCTGGGTTTTCGTCAGGTGAATGGGTTTCGTGAGGATTGGGCCAAAACACTGCAAGCCCATCGCGGCAATGGTTTTGACACGGTGAATGTTGTGGCGCGGCGCACCAAACTGCCCAAGCGGGCACTCATCATTCTGGCGGAGGCCGATAGCTTTCAATCCATCTCCATGGATCGCCGCGAAATTCTTTGGGCCGTGCGCCGCATTCCCGATGACAGCGATCTGCCGCTCTTTGCGGCTCAGTATGTGGATGAACAGCCGGATGAGGAAATTGCACCACTGCCAGTGATGCCACTCAGTGAACATGTTCTGGCCGATTATCAGATGCTGCGGCTTTCATTAAAGGCGCATTTGATGTTTTTCCTGCGTGACCTGTTTCATAGTGAGGGTGTGATGAGCTGTGCCGAAATCAATGCCGCCCGCAACGGCAGCAAGGCCAAATGTGCAGGGATCGTTTTGACGCGCCAGATGCCGGGAGATTCCGGCGTTGTCTTTGCAACACTGAGTGATGAAACAGGTGTCGCCAATATAGTCGTTTGGCCCAAGCTGGTTGAAACCTTCCGCCGCGAAATCATGGGTGCACGCCTGATGTTGGTTGAAGGCAAAGTGCAGCGTGGCGAAGGCGATGTGGTGCATCTGGTGGCAGAGCGCATTTTTGATCGTTCACATGAATTGCGCCGCCTTTCAGAAGATCAAATGCAAGCGCTTCCGGCCCACACCAGTCACGGCCACCCCCGAAATGTGCGCACCGTGCCGAAATCGCGGGATTTTCATTAAACAAGGGGGAAGCGAAACATGATCAGAGTTGGCATTGGAGGATGGACCTATGAACCTTGGCGCGGCATGTTCTTCCCCGAGAAACTGCCAAAAGCCAAAGAGCTGTTTCATGCCAGCCGACGCGTTACCTGAATTGAAGTCAACGGAAACTTCTACGGCACCTTCACGCTAAGCACCTTCAAACGCTGGCCGGATGAAACGCCTGATGATTTCATCTTTTCTCTCAAAGCACCGCGCTTTGCGGTCAACCGCCGGCTACTGATATCCACAGACCCGTGCGGCCATGCAATTCATCATTCAGGTTTAGCCGCAATTCGTGGCCAATCATCTTCAGTCCACACCGGTTCCCCTGCTGACGACATCGAGTGGCGGCTGTGGAGCCGCCACTCGTACGAGCCGTTGATCGCAGCCAAACGCCCGGATCATCTGGAAGATGGGTCCTAGAAGCTGAGCTTATAGCCCACCGCTACGTTCCACTTGTCACCCTGCAAACCGTTGCCATCGCCCTTGTCTTTCCAGGCATATCCCACGGTGGTGTAAATGGCGTTGTTGCCGTCAACCTTATAGGTAATGCCCGTGGCCACCTTGGGCGTAATCCAGGTGACATCAAAGGCGTTGCGATAGCGAATGTTGAACACGTTCCATGTCCAATGGTCATCCAGCTTCCAATCGCCGGCAAGGCTCACGGCGTAATAGGCTTCAGCATCACCCGCATGCCCCTTGGCCGGGTTGATCTTTGGCGCATCGCCAAAGCCATAGCCAAGCGTGGCTGTCGGCGTGAGTGTGAAATCACCGGATTTGAATTTGTAGCCAAGGCTGGTTTCAATTTGATCATAGCTGTTTGGGTCAGGCCGCCAGGCATATTGGAATGCAGCGCCCCAGACGAAATTGTTGTCGAAACTATGGGCATAACCGAATTTCAGATAGTCATCGGCCAGCGAGCCATCGCTCGTCTTCCATTCAGGGCTGAATTCCAGCGACAGCGTGTTGCTGGGCTTGGGGGCAGGTGGTGCGGCCACATCTGCTGCATAAGCGCCAGTTGCAGCAACGCTCACGGTGAGTGCGAGCGCCACGGAAAAAATAGTCCCAATCTTCATTTAATGCCCCTTGTTAGAACGCCAGTTTGGTTAATTATCGTTATATTCAGAAGTATATTACGACTCGAGCCTTGGCAAGATCGTTTTGCCCATCTGTTGGTTCCGCATATGCGAGTGACAATTTGATAACAATTTAGAAATTTTGAAACGACACCGTTGCCGGATAACATCGTCGCTTTTTAGAAAGACGACTAGATTTTCGCTTGTACTGATGCCGACATGGTTATATACACTATTAAATAAGTAGACTATATAGTGGATCATGAAGAGAAATCTCCCACCCCTCAACGCTCTGCGCGCCTTTGAAGCTGCTGCCCGGAACCTCAGTGTTTCCATGGCGGCGGCAGAACTCAGCGTTTCACCTGCCGCCATCAGCCACCAGGTCAGGCTGTTTGAAGATTTCATTGGCTTGGCCGTGCTGGAGCGCGCTGGCCGCGGGATCGCGCTGACTGACGCGGGCCGGGCAGCTTTGGCGCACATCCAGGGTGGCTTTGCCCAGTTTCAAGCGGCGATGGATGCCATTGACAGCCTGGGTGAGACCGGCACGCTCAACATCAGTGTCGCACCTTCTTTTGCCGCAAAATGGCTGTTGCCGCGGCTGCATGCATTCCAGGCTTTGCATCCGCAGATAGACGTCAATGTGTCCGCCTCCGTGCAACTGGTCGATTTCACGCGCGACAGCGTGGACTTGGCGATTCGCTATGGCGGCGGTTCCTATGATGAACTGCACAGTGAAAAACTTTTGGCAGAATCGGTCTATCCCGTGTGCAGCCCTGAATTGTTGAGATCGGGCGTAGCACTCAACACCCCAGGCGATCTTGCGGCTCATACCCTGCTCCACGATGACAGCCCGGATAATGATCCCTCCTGCCCGGGCTGGGATCATTGGCTGCGGGCCGCCAGCCATGGTGAAATTGATGCCACGCGCGGGCCGCGCTTCAATCAGGCAAGCCTTGTGCTTGAATCTGCCATTCTGGGCCGTGGCGTAGCACTGGCCAAGGCCACGCTCGCTGAAGCGGATATTGCGGCGGGCCGTTTGGTGCGCCTGTTCTCAACCGAAGTTCCGGTGAACTTCGCTTATTACATTGTGGCGCCAAAATCAAAATTGAACTTGCCGAAAGTGTCCTTCTTCCGTGATTGGCTGCTCGCGCAAGTCACAGAGGCGCAAGGTAAAAAACCTGTGTTTTTCACGGACGGTTTGAATAGTGTTGCGGCCTGAAGCCAACATAACTCAATTGTGCAAAGCGCCAATGCTGCCAAAATGCAGGGCAGAAACACAGGAGTTTTCCATGCACATATTTTCGAAACGCAAGCTGGTAGACCGCGAGCTGACGCTACAGGAAATGCTGAATGATCCCATCGTGCAGGATGTGATGCGCCGTGATGGCGTGAAGCGCTGGCAAGTGGAACAGCTCTTTGAAAACCTGCGCCCCGCCGCAAGGATGGCCGCCTGATGACTCGCGTTTTTGAAGTGTTGCGCAATTTCTTTGGCCGCGATGAACAACGTGGGCCCGTGACCGGTCATCTCCAGCATGGTGGCCTCATTCCTGCGGCCCGCAATGAGCTTTTCTATGCTGAGCTCATTGAAGACAAGTGGGATGAAAAATACCGCGACTATCCCTGGCCGCCCGGCTGGCACGGCTAGCTGCCCCTTGTGCAGGCGCCCTCTTGATCCCTAAATAGGGGCATGATTTCCCAGCGCGCTCGATATGCCTTCAAGGCCATGGTTGCCCTTGCCCGTGTGCAAAATGGCAAGGGCCTCCAGATCAGGGAACTGGCGGTGCAGGAACAGCTGCCCAAAAAGTTTCTGGAGCAGATTTTGCTGGCGCTGAAATCGGCAGGCTACATCAGCTCGCGCCGTGGGCCCGATGGTGGCTATCAACTGCTGAAACCTGCAGATATTATCTATATCGGCCCGATGCTGCGCGCGATTGATGGGCCGATTGCGCCGCTGGGGTGCCTTTCACGCACCGCCTATCAACGCTGTAAAGACTGCAAAACCGAGGCTAAATGTGAAGTCAGGCTCGCCTTTAGCAAGGCTTACGGTGAATATCTCACCGCCCTGGAAACAACGTCTCTGGCCCAAGTGATGCACCAGGCTGACGTCATCCTTTCCCCAAATTCCTGAGTTTTAAGTAATTCTAAAATCTCAACTCGTTCTTTCTAACGAACAAAAGCTTGATTGGCGACTAATATAGTATAGTATATAGACATTGACGCCAACACAGGAGAATGTCATGCGTAATACGACTCTCAGATTTGCCACTTCTGCCGCGGTTATTGCTCTCACGTTGGCCGCTGGCATCGCCTCAGCCAAGGCAGATATCAGCCTTTTGAATGTATCTTATGACCCTACACGCGAACTCTATAAGGCCATTAACGAGGCCTTTGCCGCGGATTGGAAGACCAAGACGGGCGAGGTTGTCACCATCAATCAATCCCACGGCGGTTCCGGCAAGCAGGCCCGCGCCGTAATCGATGGGTTGAAAGCCGATGTGGTCACTTTGGCGCTGGCGGGCGATATCGACACGATTGCTTCCAAAACCAAACTTCTCCCGCAGGATTGGGCCACGCGTGAACCGCATAATTCCACACCCTTCAATTCCACCATCGTGTTTCTGGTGAAAAAGGGCAACCCCAAGGCCATCAAGGATTGGGGCGACCTTGCCAAGGAAGGCACGCAGGTGATCACGCCTAATCCGAAAACCTCAGGCGGTGCACGCTGGAACTTCCTCGGTGCCTGGGCCTGGGCCAACAAGAGCTTCGGTGGTGATGAAACCAAGACCAAAGGCTACATTGCAGCCCTCTACAAGAACGTGCCGGTGCTGGACACCGGTGCTCGCGGCTCCACCACCACTTTCGCTGAGCGTGGCATCGGTGACGTGCTGATCTCCTGGGAAAGTGATGCATGGCTGGCGCTCGATGAATTCGGCGCAGACAAGTTTGAGATTGTCTATCCTTCCATCTCGATCAATGCCGAAACGCCTGTGGCATTGGTTGATGAAAATGTGAAGGCCAACAAAACCGAAAAGCAGGCCAAGGCCTATCTCGACTATCTCTTCACGGCCCCGGCCCAGAAGATCGCGGCTCACCTGCACTACCGCCCGTCAGACCCATCGGCGGCAGATCCGGCCGATCTCGCCAAGCTGCCCAAGCTGGATCTCGTTTCGATCGACAAGGACTTTGGCGGCTGGAGCAAGGCGCAATCCAAGTTCTTTGCTGATGGCGCCATCTTTGATCAGCTTTACAAGGCCACGAACTGAATGAGTCAGGCGGCGCAATTCCTCCCGCGCCTGAAGCAGCCGAGCGTCATCCCGGGTTTCGGGGTGACGCTTGGCTTCACGCTTTTGGCTTTGGGTCTCGTTGTTCTTGTTCCTCTCGCAGCTTTGGTTGTGAAAGCGGCCAGTGTTGGCCCTTGGGGGTTCCTTGAGGCGGCCACAAATCCACGGGTGCTTTCAGCTTTGCGACTATCATTTGGGGCAGCAGCCATTGCCGCTGCTGTTGATGCGGTTTTCGGCTTGCTGATTGCCTGGGTTCTCGTGCGCTATGAATTTCCCGGCCGCAAACTTATTGATGCCGCGATTGATTTGCCCTTCGCGCTGCCCACAGCTGTGGCCGGCATTGCATTGGCCACGCTTTATGCGCCCAATGGCTGGATTGGCGCGTTGGCCGCCAAGCTGGGCTTCAAGATTGCTTTCACGCCTTTTGGCATTGTGCTGGCGCTCATCTTCATCGGTCTGCCTTTCGTGGTGCGCAGCGTAGAGCCTGTGCTGGCTGAAGCGCGGCGCGATGTGGAGGAGGCTGCGGCCCTTCTGGGCGCCAGCCGTTGGCGCACGATCAGGCAAGTTGTTTTGCCGGCGGTCTATCCGGCTCTGCTCAGTGGCACCGTGCTCGCCTTTGCCCGCGCCGTCGGAGAATATGGTTCGGTGATCTTCATTGCTGGCAACATTCCCTATGTTTCCGAAATTGCGCCGCTGCTCATTGTCATCAAGCTGGAAGAGTTTGACTATGCCGGGGCCACGGTAATTGCCACGCTTATGTTGGCCATCTCTCTTTTCATCTTGCTTGTTGTCAACAAACTTCAATCCAGACTTGGGGCGCGGCATGGCAAGGCGTGACCCTATCAGCGAAACCCGTCTCACCCGCTGGGCCTTGATCGGCATCAGCCTGGCCTTTTTTGCGCTCATCATCTTCTTGCCGTTGGTGATTGTGTTCGTCGAGGCACTGCACAAAGGTTTGGGCACATATCTTGCCGCATTACATGATGCAGAAACCCTGGCTGCCTTGCGTCTCACATTCACGGTCGCTGCCATTGCCGTTCCCTTCAATGCACTGCTGGGTGTTTGCGCGGCCTGGAGTGTCACCAAATATGATTTCGCAGGCAAAAATCTTCTGCTCTCACTGATTGATCTTCCATTTTCCGTGTCTCCCGTAATCTCGGGGCTCATCTATGTTTTGCTCTTTGGGGCGCAGGGTTGGCTGGGCCCTTGGGCAAAGGCGCAGCATCTCGAAATCATTTTTGCGGTGCCCGGCATTGTTCTTGCCACGACTTTTGTCACCTTTCCCTTTGTGGCACGCGAACTCATTCCGCTCATGCAGGCGCAAGGGTTTGACGAGGAGGAGGCAGGTCTCTCGCTCGGCGCTTCGGGCTTTTACACCTTCTGGCATGTGACCTTGCCCAATATCAAATGGGCGCTGCTTTATGGCGTGCTGCTGTGCAATGCCCGGGCGATGGGTGAGTTTGGTGCCGTGTCGGTCGTTTCTGGCCACATTCGCGGGCTAACCAACACGCTGCCACTGCAAATCGAGATTCTCTACAACGAGTATAACTTCGCCGCGGCCTTTGCGGTGGCCACTCTGCTGGCCGGCCTTGCCCTGATGACACTTGTTCTCAAAACTTTCCTGGAATGGCGCTATGCTGATGAGCTGGCGGCGTCCCACAAACACTGAGGTGCCTCATGTCTGTTGCTGTTCACATCCGAAACATTGAAAAGAATTTCCGCGATCAGGCTGTTCTGCAGAACGTCTCGCTCACGGTTGAAGCGGGAGAGTTGCTGGCTTTGCTCGGCCCTTCCGGTTCCGGCAAGACAACCCTGCTGCGCACCATCGCCGGCCTTGAATTTCAAGACGGCGGGAATGTTCTATTCGGCGATATTGATGCCAGCCAGCTCTCCTTGCGCGAACGGCGCATTGGTTTTGTGTTTCAGCATTACGCGTTGTTCCGTCACATGACAGTGGAAGACAATATCGCATTCGGTCTGCGCGCCCGCCCACGCAAGCAGCGGCCGGGCGAAGCTGAAATTCAAAAACGCGTGTTTGACCTGCTGCAGCTTGTGCAGCTTGACGGGCTGGAAAAGCGCTATCCCACCCAGCTTTCCGGGGGCCAACGCCAACGCGTGGCTTTGGCCCGTGCGCTGGCCATTGAGCCGCGTGTTCTGCTGCTGGATGAGCCCTTTGGTGCGTTGGATGCCAAGATCAGGAAGGATTTGCGCCAATGGCTGCGTGATCTGCATCAACGCACTGGCCATACGACAGTTTTCGTGACGCATGACCAGGACGAAGCGTTTGAACTGGCAGACCGCGTGGCTATTCTCAACCAGGGCCGCATCGAGCAGGTGGGGACGCCGGACCAAATCCGCCATCGTCCCGCCAATGCTTTCGTGGCAGATTTTCTGGGGCAGCAAGTCACCCATCAATCCGCCCAGGTTGTGCCCATGCTCCGTAGGACGCGCTTGTTGGATAAAGGTGGAGGGCCTGCCCCAAATATCCAACCTCTGCCACAAGGTTAGGTAGAACCCTGATAAAAGTGCCAACAGACCTTCACATCAAAAATCGAAATGTGGCGCCCGACAGGATTCGAACCTCTGAACCCTAGATTGGTAGTCACTTGCATTTGAAATGCCCGCGCCATGCAGATTGCCAATAAGGGACTGTCTGGCGATGTCGGAGACATTCAGCTGCTCTCAGAAATGCTTTGGGCAGATGCGGCAACGGTAAATCGCAATGACTTGTCCAAGCAGGAAGCAACACTGGTGGCACAGGCTGCCACTCTCAACATCCTTTTTGCTGAACTCGCGCGGCGGGCGGCCGCAAACCTAAACAGTGGAAGTCAGTATTGGAAAGTACCAAAGCCTAGTCGGTATGGCACTGAAAGCGCAAAACCAATGTCGAATGACGCTTGAGACGCTGGGCAATATCAAGAGCCCACCCGCTGTCGTTGCCAAACAGGCCAACATCAACAATGGCGTGCAGGAGCAGGTGAACAATGGCGTTGGGCCTCCCGCGCGTGCGACTGAAAACCAAAATCCGCTAACCAAACTTGTAGAGCAATCAAATGAAACGCCAATGGACGCAGGAACAGCGGGCAGTGCTTGCCCTGCAGGTTCACAATTGGAAGCCCTGGACGCGCTCGGCAGGGCCAAAGTCGCCTGAAGGCAAGGCTAAGGTTAGCAGGAACGGTTGGAAGGGCGGCAAGCGTCCGGCGCGCCGGTCGGCAATTCTACAGCTCAAAGCAGCAATTGCGGCGTTCAACTATTTTGAGCAGTTTCTCGCCTAGGAAGCCCTTTGCTGACGCGAGGACGGACGCTCTGTGCCAGTTCAATGGCATTATATGGCGATATTTCGAGATTGTCTTAGTACGACTCCAATCTCTCTATGCTATTCTCACACAAGAATTGGTTGGTAGCCTCTTTGAGAATTCGCATTTTTGGCGAGGTGCCGTCATGTTCATGCTCTTTTGGCAGTGGCTTAGTTCCATTGAATTTTGGGAGGCCCTGTTTGGCCTGGCTGGACTTGGTTTCGGGGTGGTTTTTGTCTTGACCCCGCGACCGCCAACCATTGACGTGTTGCAAAGGGTACATGAGTTAGAGCTCGGGGGTCGCATCAAACCCCTCCATCCCGATGAATTAGCATCATTGAAGCGCACATACGGCATCAGCAATGAGCCCTGAACCAAATCTGGCATTTGAGAACGCCATTTCTTGACTCACGGAAGGCCGTACAACACGTTTTGTGCAGTTCTGGTGCCGATAGTGCAGAAACTGAAACGGAGCTATGGAGTCATTTGTGAGTCTTGGTTGTACTCGGATCCAATGGGCATCTAGTTATCCGCAATAGCAAGGAGCTAGTGGGGTTGCTCACGGTTCCACACATAGAGACCGAAGAGAATTACGGTAATTCCAAAGCATAGCTGCAACATGACGAGTTCCTCCATCTGTTGCAGACTATTTTGCTCACCGGGTTTGAATCGCTCCTGAAGCAATCATTCACAACCCGTTCACCCGGTGGCACTTTCCTGACTCCGGAAAGGTCGTAAATCGAGTTTTGAGAGTTTTTGATACTGAACAGCCTGGAATTGCGAAATCGATTCCAGGGGCAGTCTGTGAACCATGGCGCGGTCTTCCTTTGTCGAGCTCCTTCGGCCGGATCGGCCGGTGCCCCAAATTGCTGCAAACTTGACGCGGACCATGGGGTCACAAATGAAATACAAGGCTATCTTTATGGTGGGGGAGAAGGTCCTTGGAAGCCATACTTGGGTAATTGGGTTGGACTCCGCGAAGCAACACGCGATGGATTTTCTACCCGTCATAAATGCGGACCGGGTTGAAGTCAGAGACGAAAAAGGCATTGTCGTATTCCATCACACAAGGACGACCGATGCCCAAGAGTCTTAAAGGCGCGAGGGAACGCGCAGAAGTTGGCGGTCACCGCACTGCGGCAAACTCAAAGCTTGTGCAGTCGCGAAATCAAGACGGCGAATGATGCTGAGGAGACGGGTGGGCCTAGCGTCACATCGCTAAATTTCGCGGAGCAGCACCGTAAGCCAGGCCCTGATGGCTCAAAGCAGCAAAATGCTTCGTCCAACTTCTCTTACATCTTTCAAAATATCGGTATTCAAAAGTTCCATATTTGTAAAATTGGGCTTCAGGCAACCAGGACCAGGTGCCCTTTTTCACAATACAGCCTCCAATGCTTTCTGCCGATCCCAACAATCCTCAAATCACACAGCAAGAATTACGATTTCCACACCACGGGCAGCGCGATGTAAGCAAACAGCAACATACTCAGGGCGAAGCCGATGGAGCCGACAGCAGCACCTGGTTCAACGGCCGGGTTGCCGCCGTAGAGCAGAAACAGCGATCCCAACATCACGACCGTACTCGCCGCCTGAAACCAGAAATGGAAGGTTGCGATTGGCTTGCTGCCGATTGCTGGAAACTGATGATAGAAATAGGCAAGTAGGGCCGAAGTCACCCAACCAACCAACATGATGTGGGCATGAGTCACCATTTCGCCGTGGTCTTTGGAAATGGCCATTGTCAAACCGAGAACAATGCCAACAATCACGTAGATGATGGCAAGTGTAAAGAACAGACGTGCTGCACCCTGCATGGTAGAATCCCTCCCCTTTGTTAAGCCCCCAAGGATATCTTTGAACAAGGCGAGCGCTTTATCAATGGGGCAGTTTCAGCCGCATTCGGAGAGATGTGGGCCTGGCTCCGTCTTTCACATCTGAGGAGGCGCAACAAAGCCCGACTCCGCTGGGCCGAAAAAGGGTAGTATGGGCTTCTGTTTCGTCCAACGTGGTCAACTTCCTGCCGAATGCCGGAATAATAAAGTTACTTGTTGGAAAGGCTTGGGGTCAGGCGGCCGACCGTATAGCCAAGCATCTGTGGCCAGCCTGAAACGAATACCCCCTATCTCCTTTCGGAGAGAAGGGGATCAAAATTCAAAATGCACCGTCAGTTGATCGTTTTGCCTGCGAGCAGATTATCAAGTGCAGCCTTGGTCGTGGCATCAACCGGTGTCTTGTTGGCGGCGGCATTCAAAGTGTCGCTCGCCGCCTGATCAACTGTTGTCGCAGCGGCCTGGTCGGTGGCGAGCTGGGTCGTGGCATTATCGACGTTGGTTTGCAGCGGGGCCAAGACTGCTTGTGCGTCGGCGATAGCCTGCTGGTCCGCAGCCACTGCATCTTGCAATGTGGTATTGGTCGGGTCAGCGGCAAGGGCGGCTTGGTCGGCAGTCAATGTGGCGTTCAAACCAGTCAGGTTTGCGTTGGTTGTGGCAGTGTTTAGAGCATCTGTGACCGTGGCCAAAGCGGTTTGGTCAGTGACGACCAAGGCATCAGCGGTCTGGGCGGCTTGATTGGCGAGATAATAAGCCTTGATCTTGCCCACGCGGGAATTGGGTGAGGCATTGGCAAAGGCTTGCGCCGAAGCATGGGCTGCATTCAATGCACCCAGCGCACTGGAAGTTGCGCCTTTGCCTTGCCCACCGGTTTTGGCGCTAGCGTTGCCTCCAGAGTTGCCTCCACCAGCATTGGTGTGAGCATTGCCATTGCCCCCTCCATTACCTCCACCATTGCCGTTGCCGCCACCTTTGCCATTGCCATTACCGGCGACGGCACTGTCCACTCCGGCAAGACCTAGGGCCAAAACCGATGCAACAAGGAAGACATGGCTTCGCATGGCGACGCGCGACAATCCTGTAAGTGTTTTCAACATGCGAAATTCTCCACTGGTTATATCCATTGTCAAATCATTTCAGGTCCAAACTGATGGACGTTGATGATATTAACGAGACCTTAATAGCGGCAGATTGACAAAGCCTTGATTGAACCGGTTCAATTTGACGCAATAATCGAGTCCCGCCCAAGGCTGAGGCCTCACAGTTCGCGAAGCGGCAAACGGTGCAGATCAGCATAAAGAACTGCCCATTCTGCAATCAGCTATCCTATGCTGGAGAATTCGCGTGGAGTAATTTTGTTGAAGCTAGTGCGCCTTGGCCACCCTTGTGAGGCGTGGCCTTTTTTTGCATTCGTAGGTTAGTTGGGTTTGGACTTTCCTTCAGCGTTAGACATCAGACTTTCCGCCGCGCGCTGGGCAAGAACGCTTTGACGAAATTGTCAGCGCCAATACTGACATCATCAACCACATTGGCGAGACACCAGCCCACACGCTGCAAGGCCTCATGGCCAAGTGCCGCATCGCCCAGGCGGAGGGCCTGTTTGTCAATTTCATGGACTTCTCGGATTTCGCCCAATCCTTGTCCGAGGATTTGGAGCGCATTGCGCCCCACTATCGTAAGGGTGACCTGATTTTCGTGAAGCCCGAGACAACCCAACCTGCAGATCACGTTTTCCTGAAGCGCAAGGCAACGGAACCTGTCTTCGGTGTTCTGGTGCATCGGGATGCGAGGGCCGTATATGTGCGCGGCTTCAAGGCAGGCGACCGGATACAGTCGGTGCCGCTGAGTAACATCAGAGAATGGGGCCGCATCATCGTCAGTTATCGCGTCTAGCCCTCACACCACCCAACCCGGTTGGCAGGAATGGATGGGCTGGCCCGGGTGTCAGAATTTGCTTGGCTATTTTCGGAAGTCGCGGACAGCTTGTTTGACCGCGCCCGGCGCATCGGAACTGGCGATGTCGCTTCACCAAACGGGTAACGCAAGGTTGAGCTGCATCATCGTGCCCTGCACCGAAGGCCCGTGCGCCGTATTAAGGGGATCGACGCGTCCGTCAATGGCCGACACAGACCTTCGAAGATGTTGCATTTGGAACATCCGGATCCAAGTCACTGTAACGCTATCGCATATTCCCGTTGGGGTCGGTGCCTGATTGTCGAAAACAGTCTTTGCCAATGCGCGGCCTTCATTTGCTAGTTGTGTTCCCAGGTTTGCCATTTGGATTTGGGAAGCGCCAACCCAATCAAACAAATCGTGCACCCCACCCGGCGGGAGGGGCAAATAGGGGAATGGCTTAGGATCCGCGAGTGTGGTCATGAGGATCCATTGCACGAGCATGACATCGTCGGATCTGTTGGCAGCGCTTTCACCAACTGAGCTGTCGAGGTTGAATAGATACAGGATATTTACCGTTTTTGGTTTGGCTTTTAACCACGCTTCAGGGATCTTCATTTTGTAAGCCATTGGGTACCTCCTGCCTCACTGGACGACGCGCGGCTGCGTCTCGTCGCAGCCTCTATCCCCTCGATCATTTGGTCAATTAAACCTTAGACTTTCGCCATCACGCGCTGATTGCTTCGGCTTCGGAGCAGAACCAACGCTGCCGCCTTAAATCAGTGCTGGCCAAAGAAAAGTTCGACCTGTGCCCATGTTTTCATCCCAAGGCCAAAAAACACAAATTGGGGATTGGAGTCCATGGGCGTGACGCGGCGATTTTCAAACTATCTCTTGGGCAACCCATCCTGTTCTTTGACCAAGCTCCGCGGCATTTTTTCAACTTGATTGGCTTATCCTGGTGCTTATAACGCGGTGAGGGCTGACCTTGCCATTGCAGCAGCGCGTCATTGATATAAACCCATGACGGGCCGTGTGCCGTCCAAACTGTTGCCGCCGGTTGGGTAATTTCCGTGCGGCTTATTTGCTTCAGGCGGTGCTGAATGTGCCCTGAAACTGTGAAATTTTACTCTTCAATATGCGCCAGCATGTTGGCGTGCAGCGCTATCTTTTCAAGCGTGAGTTTCAATTGCGGGGCGCCACCGCGCACTGAACCCAGAACAGGCGTCATCAAAGTCTGCAATCTACTGGCTTGCAGTTCCGTTGTGAAGCCATCGGCAAACTGGATAATGCCGATATCGGCATCTCCGTCCAACCGCTTGAGCAAGGCGGTGGCATTCTCGCCAACAAATTCAAGCAAATCGTCGCGACCTTCCGGAACAGCTGCGCGGGCAGCGAGATAAGTTGGAATCTCATGATTCATCAATGTATCGCTCAGAAGAAGCTTTCGCATGCGTGCATCGTTGCCGGGAGATAAATCCGCGGCAATGACCCCGAGTAGCAAATCTCTTTGCCAGGAGATATCGGTGTCTTCCAGCATTTGAACAAACCTTTCAGCGATCGCGGCATTCTTGCTGCGCATTGCCGCGAGCAGAGCAGCCTCCTTCATTTCGCGTGGGTACCATTCAGCCTCGTATATGCCTCTGGGGCTCTCCAACAGTCGCAGCCCAGCGTGCAGCAAGTCCAGCTCCAATGAAGGTGAACAATCCGTAGCGGCGAAAAACAGGGCCAAACGTGCGCGCTTTGTTACAAAGTGCCAATCTGCAAACTCGCTAGTGGATTCGCGCGGAACCGTTCCCATTTCAGTCAATTGTGATTCATAGAGTTCGCTCGAAAACTCCTTGATACGCGCAAGCTGGGGCCTTTCAGCGATCAGGAATTCAAGGCGATTAAGGGGAAAGCTGGAGATCTCCCAGTCGGGTCGAGTTGCGAAAGCCCGGACGCCACTGAGATAGACTTCCAACTCCAGCTCCTCCTTTTGCAGGGCGAGATCAAGGCTGAGTAAGGCGCGCAAGGCTTCAGTTCGCCCAATGTTTTTGGCATCGTTGAATATTCTCTGCCAGTGGTCATTGGGCAAATGCGCCCTCAGATAGTACGGAGCATCGTCCCTCGACAGAATAAAATTTGCATCAATGCTGATGGGAATGCCTGTTTCATCAATCAACTGTTTGAAGAAGGTGTCCTTATCGCTGGCTAGCCTGCTTTCGACGAGGTTCAGGAACTGTGCCGTGTCGTAGGAGCCGTATTGGTTCTGGATAAGAAAATCGTGCACAGCGGTGCGGAATGCGTCGTGCCCCATTTCATCTTCGAGCATCGCCAGGGCCACGCTGCCCTTCTGGTAGGTGATGGCATCAAAGGCTGCCGTGATGTCATCCTCACTCAATACTGGCTGGTGCACGCGCCGAACTGAGGGCAAAAGATCAAGCACCATTGCGTCTGCTGCGTTTTGTTGCAAATCTGTGTCGTAGCCCCAATTCGGTTTGAGTTGGTTGGCGATTTTCGCTTCCATCAATGTTGCGAAGCTTTCGTTGAGCCATAGGTCATCCCACCAGGCAGGGCTCACGAGATTTCCAAACCAGTGATGCGAGATTTCATGGGCAAGCGTTGTCAACACATCGCGGTGCTGTTCAAAACTCGAATCCTCATCCAAGAGGATGAGTGACTCTTCAAACATGATTAGGCCGGCATTCTCCATGCCTCCGGCCGCAAAGTCGGGGACAGCCAGAAAGTCCAGCTTGCTGAAGGGGAAAGCAATGCCGAAATATTCTTCGGCGGCGAGAATGATCGGCGCAACCCAGCCCAAGGCAGTCCCAAAGTTTATGCCTTGCCCCTTGCGTGCAATGGCTCGAACTGGCAGCGGGTCGCGGGCGACATTGCCGGGCGCGATCGGCGCTATACTGACGACATCAAATTCGCCGACCGCAAGTGCCACGAGATAGGTCGGCAAGGGCTTGGTTTGCGCAAAGACAATTGTTTTTTGGCGTCCCAGATTTTTCCGTTTAAGTTCTTCTGAATTGGCAAAAACGTCGCAAGCTTGCGGCACAGTCAGGGTGACCGAGAAAGGCGCTTTGAAGCCAGGTTCGTCGAAACATGGGAAGCAACGCCTTGCGCCAATGGCCTCAAACTGGGTGAATGCGCTCCAGTTGTTCCCGATCTTCGACCGGTAAAGTCCTTCGAGGCCAGATGAATATGGTGCGGTATAGGAGAAATGGAGTCTGTGAATTCCTGGAGCGAGCGCCGTCGGGAAGCGCAGTCGAATGGTTCCCGAGTCCAACCGCGTCACGCTTCCTGATTGGGCTTCAGTTTCATCTGTCTGAACCAGAATGGTATCGAAGGAAAGACCCAATGCATGAAGTTCTATGTCGTTGCTGGTGTGATCGCATGTGATTTCGATATCGACTTGGCCTGAAAACATCGCTGAATCGGGGTCGATGGCCAGATCGAGCGTATAATGCAATGGCCGCACGGCCTGGTCCAATCGTCTCATGTGTTGGTAAGATTTACCGAGGAATTTCGCTTTCTTTGTGGCGGACCAGTGGATGGAACCTTTGTGATCGCAATCCGTTGAAGGGGATGGTCGAAGTAAATTGATCATGGCAATTCTTCAGTGGAGCATCACATATGAGCAAAACTTTACAAGCCTTATTCACAGCAGCAGCACTCGTTATCGCTACATCATCGTTCGCAGTAGCCGCAGCAGGGGACACCAGTTCGAAATCTTGCGGCGGAAGCGGAATGATGAACGGGCACAAGGCTGCATGCGGTAATCTTAGGCATCATCGCCATCACATGATGCGGCACTACAAGCATATGCACCACAAGCATATGATGATGAAATACTAGATTCCGAGATTTCGGATTGGAACGGGGCTCGCCGACCAAAGTCTGCGAGCCTGTTCTTGGTCCAGCCACATCTCATTGCCCAATTGACGGCAGGCGATTCGAGGTCACGAGTTCGCCGCGGAGGCCGAACTACGGAATTTGTCATCTAACACCCGAAAATCGCCTGGTCTGAGTTGCCGAAGACAGACGTTTGCCGCATGATAAATTTGATATTGAAATGCATTGATAACGAATGAAGGGCGGAACTTTGGGCACCGGATCGGGTCGAGTTTCTGTTCAATCGGATAAAAGATGTCAGCGTAATTGGCGTCAAGGAGAAAACAGTAGCGATGGAGCAGGTCGAAAAGTATTTCGCTGCCTTTGCAGCAAAAATATCGAAATGGGCGGGCAGTTCAACAGTTTTCATATTGGCTGCCGCCTTGATCCTCGTCTGGGGCGCGTCTGGGCCATATTTCGGTTTTTCAGCCAATTGGCAAATGATCATAACGACCGGCACCACCATCTGCACATTTCTCATGGTCTTTACTATTCAAAACAGCCAGAATCGCGACGGCATGGCGCTTCAAATCAAGCTCAACGAAATAATACGCGCGACAGGCTCAGCCCAAAATCGCATGATCAATCTAGAAGAGTTGTCCCATCAAGAACTTGAGGACATGAAGCATAAGTTCGCGAAAATTGGGCAGCGAGCCCGCAAGAAAGTGCAAAAAGACCAAGTTTTGGCAGCTGCGCCAGCGAAGAAACAGAGCTAAGTCGGCCGATCCTCGATGGTTATCGGCAGAATGAAATGTTTTGTGTCATTGCCACACGGTCGCGGAGAATTGGTACAACCGCTTCCAAGGAACCACTAACCGTCTGCTGCGCTGTTGTCAGCATTCCAAACATGAAAGGACTTAACGATGGACAAGGATAGAGTTAAGGGATCAGTCAAGCAGGCGACGGGCGCGATCAAGGAAACCGTGGGCAAGATTACGGGTGACGTCAAATTGCAAGCGGATGGCGAAGCCGACAAGACAGCTGGCAAAATCCAGAACGCGGTCGGTGGCGTCAAGGATGCGCTACGCGGCAAGTAAGGCTAAGGCTCGCGATTTGGATTAAATTTCGATGTTGCCGGCCATCTAACTGCAACACGGCTCTCTTTGTTTTTAGCGTCCTCAATTGGTGTGATTAATCACTGGTGCAAAGACAATTCAACGGAAATGAAGCACCGATGGAACCCCAATGGAGCCCCACGGCAAATGCAGATGCAGAGGTGTTCAGCTAACTATTTGAAATGATTGGCGCGCCATACAGGATAAAAACACTAACATTTATGTCCTTGAAATTCCTATCTGATATTCCGGGTAGCTAGTGGGATTGTCCATAACTCTTTAGCG
>JAYTIG010000688.1:0-2659 GCA_043731995.1 Hyphomicrobiales bacterium | reverse complement strand
CTTTCATGCCGCTCTCATCCGTCAGTGTACGGACGAGTTTGGCCGCATTGACGGCGATCTCCTTGATCCCGGCGCGGTCCTTCTGGAACACCACGCGGCGCTGCAATTCGCTTGTGGAGTTATAAAAATGTACAATGGCGTGTTTGGCGCCGCGAATGCCTTCAAAGGTGCGGCGGATCAAATCCTCGCGGCATTGCACGAGAACTTGAATCGTAACGTCATCAGGGATCAGCTTGTTGTCGATGAGATGGCGGCAGAAATCAAAATCGGTTTGCGAGGCGGAAGGAAAACCGATCTCGATTTCCTTGAAGCCGATCTTGAGCAACGCGTTCCACATGCGCATCTTGCGCTCGTGGCCCATGGGCTCGATGAGTGATTGGTTGCCATCGCGCAGGTCAACACTGCACCAGATGGGCGGATGGGTGATTTGCGCCGAGGGCCACGTGCGGTCGGACAAGTTGACAGGTGTGAAGGCGCGATATTTATGGGATGGATTGATCATCATGATGGCTGACTTCTTGAGGTGATTTGCTTCTGGGTTCAACTCCCCTCAAGGGCCAAGGCAAATGCCCGGGCGGCCCTTAAGGGCGGCTAAGCAGCAGCAGGCCAAGCAACAGCGCAGGCGGAGGTGGCGCAAATGCGGAAATGGTTGCTGGCGAAATCATCGGCCCTGGTTAAGGCGAGTTGCCAGCCTTGGCAAGGCCCCAGCTCTCACGCGGCGCGCGCGGTCTGCTTTTCAAATATCGCGATGAGTTCGCCCGGGTTGCGGGTGATATCGGCCAGTGTCACCTTGTCCAGCCGCACATAAAAAGCTTCCAGCGCCTCGAACAGAACATGCTTGAGCCCGCAGGCCGGGGCAATGACGCAAGTGTTGGTTTTGCGATTGGCACATTCTACCAGGTCGCTGCCTGCCTCCGTGTGGCGCAGCACTCCACCAACGCTGATTTCATTGGCAGGCCGGGCCAGACGCAGGCCCCCACAACTGCCACGCAGGGTTTCAACATAGCCAGCCTGGGCCAGAGTGTTGGTGATCTTCATTAAATGGTTCTTTGATATGCCATAACTATTTGAAATATCTGCTATTGTCACAACTTCAGAGGGCCGGACAGCCAAGTAAATCAGCAGCCGCAAAGCGTAATCGCTAAAGCTTGTCAATCTCATGATCGAAGTCATCTTGCCTGAGTTCAGAATAGATGTATTTGATCTGCATCAAAGCGGGCAGATGGAACAAAACGTAGTGTTCAGGCATTGAACAGGAAATGCTGTACTTTAAGAAACAACGGAGCAAACAAGATGAAACTGGCAATTCTGGCAGGCTTTATGATGGTAGTGGGTGCAAACTTCGCGCATGCCGATGGTGATGCAGCAAAGGGCGAACAGACCGCCAAAGCGTGCATGGCCTGCCATAGCTTCACCGACAAGGCGAACAAGGTTGGCCCCTCGCTGGTGGGCATTGTCGGCCGCAAGCCGGCCACGGCAGAAGCCTATGCCTATTCAGATGCTTTCAAGAAATATGCTGCAACCGCTGCCGCGTGGGATGACGCCACGCTGGATGCCTATCTAAAGGATCCGAAGGCGACGGTTCCCGGCACCAAGATGGCTTTCACTGGCGTCAAGGATGATGCCGCACGCGCTGACTTGATCGCCTTCCTCAAGACGAAGCAGTAACGTCCAGCGCTGCAGGCGCTTTCAACAAGCTACGGATTTCAGCCGCCCAACACTCGTTGGGCGGTTTTTTGCTTTTGCGCTAGGCTTCGCACCTCTTTGATCCAAATCAATGCTGCACAACCGCATTGCACTAAAGATGTATTAAATATGCATCTTTGAAGGAGATTCTCATGACCTTGCATAAAAGCCTTGCGGTGGCCGCCTTGGCCGCCAGCCTGTTTGCACCAGTCGCCTTGGCCGAATCCGTGGTCAAGGTGACACTCATCGACAAGATGTCTAACGGCGACTTGAGCAAGCCTTTGGGCCTTGGCATGGGCATGCATGCCGATATGACCAAAGCCCCCATGGGCGTTGCTGCTAACCCCAAGGAAGCCACACCCGGCATGGTGCGCTTTGATGTGACTAACCTGGCCAGCGGCCTGGTGCATGAAGTGCAAGTGGCGCGCATCACCGATGAAACCCAAGTGCTGACTTATGACCAGAGCCGCAATAAGGTTGACACTGAAGGCCTCGAAGTTCTGGGCTCAGTGTCAGAAATCATGCCCACCAAATCAGCTTCGCTGATCCTCGATCTGGCACCCGGCAAATACCTGCTCTTCTGCAATGTGGCAGGCCACTACATGGCCGGCATGTGGACGACGATTGAAGTGAAGTGAACACATTCACGAGAAACAATTCTGAAGAAAGACATAACAATGAAAAACGGTAATGGATTTCAATTTTCCCGGCGCAACCTCTTGGGGGTTGGCGTCATCACCGCAGCGGCGGCCACATTGGTGACAACCGCAGCAAAGGCCGACGATGCCCCTGCGGACATTTCAAAACTGCCGCGTGTGAAGCAGGTGCTGGTGGCACCACCCATGTTGCCAGAGCACGAACAGGTGGTCACCGGCGGCCCCAAAATTATTGAAGTGACGATGACGATTGAAGAAAAGAAAATCGTCATCGACAAGGAAGGCACCGAGATCTGGGCCTTCACTTACAATGGCAC
>JAYTIG010000687.1:0-2659 GCA_043731995.1 Hyphomicrobiales bacterium | reverse complement strand
GGAGAGGGAGGGATTCGAACCCCCGGTACCCTTGCGAGTACTTCGCATTTCGAGTGCGACGCGATCGACCACTCTGCCACCTCTCCGCGGAGCCCTGCACAAAAACAAGGTTGGTCGAAGCGGCTGAATAGCCAAGGCGAGGCCCGCTGCCAAGCCCTTTCGGAAGGGCATGCCCGAAGGGATCCAAAAACCTGCCTGCGGCCTCAATGCACTTGGCCCGGCCCGGCTTGGGCATTAGGCTGGCGTCTGGGGTTGCCCCGGCCTGATTCAGGGCTGCCGCCGCTCATCAAACGCCCAAACACTATCGAACTGGCGAACAAGGCCCGCAGGCCTGAAAGGCTACTCAATGAATCAGCACGCTCCCATAACCCAAGGCAGTGCCATAGACCCCGTCTGCGGCATGACGGTTGACATTGCCTCAGCCAAGTTTCAGGCGGAACACGCCGGGCACACCCATTATTTCTGTAGCGCGAATTGCAAAGCCAAATTTATAGCCAATCCGGCGAAGTATCTGGTGGATGAAAAACCCATCGAATCTGTGATCGCCGGGGCGATCTACACCTGCCCCATGCATCCACAAATTCAACAAGTGGGTCCGGGCACATGCCCGATCTGCGGGATGGCGCTGGAGCCCAAGACGGTCACCGCCGAGACTGGCCCCAATCATGAACTCGTGGACATGACGCGCCGCTTGTGGATTGGTTTGGCGCTTGCCGTTCCAGTGTTGATTCTGGAAATGGGAGGCCATTTGACAGGCCTCACCATGCTGCTGGGTCAGCAGCTTTCCAATTGGATTCAATTGGTGTTGGCCACACCGGTTGTGCTCTGGGCGGGGTGGCCGTTTTTTGAGCGTGGCTGGCAATCCTTGAAAACCCGAAACCTCAATATGTTCACACTGATCGCCATGGGCACAGGCGTGGCTTGGGTTTACAGCGTCATTGCCACACTCGCTCCCAATAGATTTCCTGCTGCGTTTCGGGAGATGGATGGCGCGGTGGCCGTTTATTTTGAGGCGGCTGCGGTGATCACCGTCTTGGTGCTGGTAGGGCAAGTCTTGGAGCTTCGGGCGCGGGAACAAACATCGGGAGCCATCAAGGCGCTTCTTGGTCTTGCGCCGAAGACGGCGCGGCGCATTGGCGCTGATGGACAAGAGCAGGATGTGGCTCTTGAGCATGTTGTTATCGGCGATCTCTTGCGTGTTCGGCCCGGCGAGAAAGTTCCGGTTGATGGCGAAATCACCGAAGGCCATTCGGCCCTGGATGAATCCATGGTGACGGGCGAGTCGATGCCTGTAACCAAAGACGTTGGTGCCAAAGTGATTGGTGGCACCCTCAACGCCAGCGGTGGCTTTGTTATGCGGGCAGAAAAAATAGGCAGCGAGACCATGTTGGCCCGCATCGTACAAATGGTGGCCAACGCGCAACGCAGCCGCGCGCCGATCCAGCGCCTGGCTGATCAGGTTTCGGGCTGGTTTGTGCCTGCCGTGATTGTCGCCGCGATTTTGGCCTTTGCGGTTTGGTCAATCTGGGGGCCGGAACCGCGCTTTACCTATGGATTGGTTGCAGCGGTTGCCGTTCTCATCATCGCCTGCCCTTGTGCCTTAGGGCTGGCCACACCGATGTCGATCATGGTGGGCGTGGGGCGCGGTGCGCAAGCTGGTGTTCTCATCCGCGATGCCGAGGCTTTGGAACGGATGGAAAAAGTCGACACGCTGATTGTCGACAAGACTGGCACGTTGACAGAGGGCAAGCCCTCGGTCACGGCGGTTACCGTTGTTGAAGGCAATACCGAAGATGAAATTCTGCGGCTGACGGCTTCGGTTGAACAGGCCAGCGAACATCCGCTGGCGCAAGCCATCGTCAATGCCGCCAAGCAACGAAATCTCGCACTCGCAAAGGTCATGGGTTTTGACTCGCCTTCCGGCAAAGGTGCCATGGGCATGGTGGAGCGCAAGCGGCTGGCCATTGGCAATGCAGGGTTCATGAGCGAGCTCAATATCTCCACAAGCGAACTTGCAGCCAAGGCGGATGCGCTGCGCGGCGAGGGCGCAACAGTTGTTCATGTGGCCATCAACGGCAAGATCGCCGGATTGATCGCTATTGCCGATGCCGTGAAAGCTACAACGCCTGCCGCACTGGCTGCCTTGCGGCAGGCGGGCATTCGCATTGTGATGCTGACGGGTGACAACCGCACCACGGCGCAAGCCATCGCCAAACGCCTCGGCATCAGCGAGGTGGAAGCCGATGTGTTGCCCGACAAAAAGGCCGATGTGGTGAGCAAGTTAAAGGCCCAAGGCCGCGTCGTTGCCATGGCCGGTGATGGTGTGAATGATGCGCCAGCCCTGGCAGCCGCGGATGTTGGCATCGCGATGGGAACAGGCACCGATGTGGCGATGGAGAGTGCAGGCGTCACCCTGCTCAGGGGAGATCTGATGGGCATCGTGCGGGCGCGCAACCTGTCCAAGGCGGTGATGGGCAATATTCGCCAGAACCTGTTCTTCGCATTTATCTACAACGCGGCGGGCGTGCCCATTGCAGCAGGTGCACTTTATCCGGTGTTTGGCGTTCTCTTGTCTCCCATGATTGCCGCCGCCGCAATGGCACTCAGTTCGGTGAGCGTCATCGGCAACGCGCTTCGATTGAAGGTGGCAAAGGTGTGA
>JAYTIG010000686.1:0-2659 GCA_043731995.1 Hyphomicrobiales bacterium | reverse complement strand
CCAGATAGGCCTCAGTGGTCGAAATGTCGGGCTGGGCTGCCACTTGGGCCAGGGTGTTCAGCAAGTGGGCGGGGGCGGTTTCGGGCTTGAAGTCGCCGTCGATGCACAGGCGCAGAACATGGGTGAGGCGCTGGTAGAGGCCCAGCGCCGAGAGCAGCACTTCGGAATCTGCCGCAGCCAGAAGCCCGGCCTTGGCGGCGGCAGCCAGCGATGCACGGGTGTTGGGGTTGAGCAATTCGCGGTGCGCGCTGGCGTGGATCAGCTCGAAGGCCTGAGCGATGAATTCAATTTCCACCTGGCCACCCTTGGCGCGCTTCACATCCCACACCGAAGCGGGCTTGTGTTCCTTCAGCATCAGGGCGCGCATGTCGGCAATTTCTTTGCGGGTGACAGCGGCATCGCGCCGCACAGCGAGATTCTTGCGTAGCACGTCGCCCACCTGGGTGGCGAGGCCTCCATCCCCGGCGACGGCGCGGGCACGGGTCATGGCCATGCGCTCCCATGTCCAGGCCTCCTTTTCCTGATAGGCGCTGAAGGAGGAAAGGCTGACCGCCAGCGGGCCTTTGGAACCCGAGGGGCGCAGGCGCATATCCACCTCATAGAGCTTGCCTTCATTGCTGGGGGCATTGAGTGCGGTGATCAGGCCTTGCGTGATCTTGGCATAGTATTGCCCTGGCGAAAGCGGGCGCGGGCCATCCGACATTTCTACCGTTTCCGCGTAATCATAGACGAGCATGATATCGAGGTCTGAGCCTGCTGTCATCTCGCGGCCACCCAATTTGCCAAGGCCCAGGATGATGCAGGCGCCGCCTGCCACGCGGCCATATTTGCGGGCCGTGTCATTTTCCAACACCGCCAGCAGCCGCGCCAAAACCACATCCGCCACAACCGTGAATCCGTTGCCCGCTTCTTCAGCGCTGATGGTTTCAGACAGGATGCGCGTGCCCACGCGGAAGTTTTTCTCGCGGGCGAAGATGCGGGCCAAGTCCATGGCTTCTTCCAGCGATGCCGTGGGCGGGATGAGGGCTTCAATTTCCCTGGCCAGCACATCTTTCAGCGGCAGAGCGGAAAAGAAATCCGGCGCGGTGACGGCTTCGAGAATGCGCGGCTGGGCGCTGATTTTTTCAGCCAGGCGCGGGGCCGAGCCAAGGATTTGCGCGATGAGGCCCAGCATGCGCGGGTTGGCTTTCATCATGGAAAGTAGTTGCACGCCGGAGGAAAGGCTTTCGAGAAATTTGTCGAAAGCAAAAAAGGCGCGGTCTGCCTCGCCACTTTGGGCCAGCGTTTTCAGAAGTGCGGGCATGATTTCGGTGAGAACCTCGCGGGCGCGCGCGGTGCGGGTTGCGCGATATCGGCCGAAATGCCAGGCGCGAATGGTGGCGGCCACTTCTGTCACTTGGGTATAGCCCATGCGGCGCAGGGTTTGGAGCGTGTCAGGATCATCATCTGACCCCGTGAACACCAGGCTGCCTTCGATGGCGCTGAGTTCATCGGCGGATTCAAACAACGCGGCATAGTGATTTTGCACCAGTTCCAAAGTGGCCCGCAGCTTGGGCGCGAGCTCATCCCCCGATTCAAATCCGCAGAAGCGGGCATAGGATTCAAAGGCAGCGGGGTCTGACGGTGTGTCATGGGTCTGCTGGTCATTGACCATCTGGGCGCGGTGTTCGAGCGTGCGCAAGAAGGCATAAGCATCTTTCAATTCGGCAGCGGCTTGTGACGTAATCCATTTCGCTTCGGCCAATGCATCAAGGGCATCGCAGGTCTTGATGCAGCGCAGGGCCGGGTTGCGCCCTCCCGCGATGAGTTGCTGGGTTTGGGCAAAGAATTCAATTTCGCGAATGCCGCCACGACCGAGTTTCAAATTATGGCCGAGCACCGCAATTTCGCCATGGCCTTTCACGGCGTGGATTTGGCGCTTCATGCTTTGCACATCGGCGATGGCGGCGAAGTCCAAATATTTGCGCCAGATATAGGGCTTCATGCGGGACAGAAATTCGCTGCCGAGGGCCGCGTCACCCGCGCAAGCGCGGGCTTTGATCATGGCGGCACGTTCCCAATTCTGGCCCTGCGTCTCATAATAAGTGGCGGCGGCCTCGATATGGATGGCCACTTGCGTGGCGCGCGGATCAGGGCGCAGCCGCAGATCAGTTCGAAAGACATAGCCATCGGCGGTGAGGTCTTGCAGCAGGGCGACGAGGCCGCGCGTCAGTTTCACAAAGAAGGTGGATGGCTCCACGTCCCCGGCCAAGGCGGCACGTTCGGGATCATATAGTACGATGAGGTCAATGTCGGAGGAATAGTTGAGCTCAAAGGCGCCCATCTTGCCCATGGCGAGAACAAGATAGCCCCGACCAATATCATCGGAGGTTATTTTCCCTTTGGCAATTTCCTGCCGCCACAGAAATTCCAGTGCTGCTTGCACGGCTGTATCGGCAAAGCGGGTGAGGGCCTCAGTGACCTTTGCCAAGGGCCAGATGCCGCCCAGATCATAGAGCGCCACCAGCAGCGCCAGCTTCTGCTTGGCTTGGCGGAGTTGTCGCATCGCTTCTTCGCGCGAGGCTGCCAAGCCTGCCTGTGTGGCCTCAGCCAGCAGGGCTTCAAGTTTGAAGTCGGCATTTTCGGCAGCGAGGCTTTGGGCAAAGGCTTCATGCTCGTG
>JAYTIG010000685.1:0-2664 GCA_043731995.1 Hyphomicrobiales bacterium | reverse complement strand
TGTTGAAGTGCAACGCGGCCTTGGCCCCATCGTGCTTGGCATGCCGCACACCGGCATCCATGTCCCGGAGGGCATTGCTGCCACACTCAATGCACGGGGGTTGGAACTTGCCGATACTGACTGGCACATAGAAAAACTCTATGCTGGCCTGCTGCCGGATGTGACAACTGTGCGCGCTACGTTTCATCGCTATGTCATCGACGCCAATAGGGATCCTTCAGGCGCGAGTCTCTATCCAGGACAGAACACGACAGGGCTGGTGCCCTTCACAGATTTCGATGGGCACGACATTTGGCGCGAGCGCCCCGATGCAAATGAGATTGAGCGCCGCCGTCAACAATTTCACGCGCCCTATCACGCAGCGCTGGAAGCCGAGATGCAGCGCGTCAAAGAACTGCATGGCGTTGCCGTGCACCATGATTGCCATTCCATCAGGTCGCAAATTCCATTTCTCTTTGAAGGTGTCTTGCCGGATTTCAACATCGGCACCAACAACGGCACCACCTGTGCCCCAATGATGGAAAAAGCGGTTGCTGAAATTTGCGCTGCTGCGCGCGGCCATAGCACCATTCTCAATGGCCGCTTCAAGGGCGGCTGGACAACGCGGCACTATGGCAGGCCGGACCAGAATTGGCATGCCATCCAGATGGAACTTGCCCAATCGACCTACCTCGAAGCCGAAGCCGCGCCATGGAACTACGATGAAATCAGAGCCAAAAAACTTCGGCTGCATCTGCGGAGTATTTTGGAAACCATGAGAGAACTTGCCTTTCAAATTGGAAAGAGAACATGACCAACCCACGCCACAACCAACGCGACATTTACCCCGCCACCGGCACAGAGATCACAGCCAAGAGCTGGCTCACCGAAGCCCCGATGCGCATGTTGATGAACAACCTGCACCCCGATGTGGCTGAAAATCCGCATGAGCTTGTGGTCTATGGCGGCATTGGCCGCGCCGCGCGCACCTGGAATGATTTCGATCAGATCGTGGCTTCGCTGAAGACACTCGAAAGCGATCAAACACTGCTGGTGCAATCAGGCAAGCCGGTTGGCATTTTTCGCACCCACAAGGATGCCCCACGTGTGCTGATTGCCAATTCCAATCTCGTGCCACATTGGGCCACGTGGGAGCACTTCAACGAACTCGATAAAAAGGGCCTGGCCATGTATGGCCAGATGACGGCGGGTTCATGGATTTACATCGGCACCCAAGGCATCGTGCAAGGCACCTATGAAACTTTCGCAGAAGCCGGGCGCCAGCATTATAATGGCAGCCTGAAGGGCAAGTGGATTTTGACTGGCGGCCTTGGCGGCATGGGTGGCGCACAGCCGCTGGCCGCGGTGATGGCAGGGGCCTGTTGCCTCGCCGTAGAATGTGATGAAACCCGAATCGATTTCAGACTGCGCACGCGCTATGTCGATGCCAAGGCCAAAACGCTGGATGAAGCGCTGGCCATGATTGCAGAATGGACAGCCAAGGGCGAGGCCAAGTCTGTCGGCCTGTTGGGCAATGCGGCTGACATATTCCCCGAACTTGTGGCTCGCATGAGGGCAGGCGGTGTGCGGCCTGACATCGTGACAGATCAGACTTCTGCTCACGACCCTTTGCATGGCTATCTGCCGTCCGGTTGGACAGTGGCAGAATGGAAAGCCAAACAGGAAAGCGACCCCAAAGCCGTGGAGCGCGCCGCGCGGGCCTCCATGCGCATACATGTTGCGGCCATGGTGGATTTCTGGAATGCCGGAGTGCCAACACTCGATTACGGCAACAACATCAGGCAGGTGGCCAAGGATGAAGGGCTTGAGAACGCTTTTGCCTTCCCGGGTTTTGTTCCGGCCTATATCCGTCCATTGTTCTGCCGTGGCGTTGGCCCGTTCCGCTGGTGCGCGCTTTCGGGCGATCCGGAAGATATCTACAAAACCGATGCGGCCATGAAGAAACTCTTCCCGGAAAATGCGCATTTGCATCGCTGGCTCGAAATGGCCCGGGAGCGCATCGCATTCCAAGGCCTCCCCGCCCGCATCTGTTGGATAGGCCTGGGCGACAGACATCGCGCCGGATTGATGTTCAACGAGATGGTTGCCAGCGGAGAACTCAAGGCCCCTATTGTGATCGGGCGCGATCATCTGGATTCAGGTTCGGTGGCCAGCCCCAACCGCGAAACTGAGGCCATGAAAGATGGTTCTGATGCGGTTTCGGATTGGCCGCTGCTCAATGCGCTTCTCAATACCGCTTCAGGTGCAACATGGGTCAGCCTGCATCATGGCGGTGGTGTGGGCATGGGCTTCAGCCAACATTCCGGCATGGTCATTGTGGCCGATGGTACGGCAGATGCCGCGCGGCGGCTGGCCAACGTGTTGTGGAATGATCCTGCAACAGGCGTCATGCGCCACGCCGATGCTGGCTACGAAGTAGCGCTCGACTGCGCGCGGGAGCAGCAGTTGAATCTGCCGGGCATATTGAAGTGAGCCCGCTATCTCGTGGCTTCACTCAGATTTGGGCTGTGATCTTCACCACTTCGCCGGTGCGCACCGATTGATCGGCGGCCAAAACAATCTGCAGTGAGCGGATGGCATCTTCCATATGGGCGTCCATGTTGCGGTCATTCACGATCGCATCGAGAAACAGCGCTTGTTCACGGTTGCATAGGTCTTGATGGC
>JAYTIG010000684.1:0-2664 GCA_043731995.1 Hyphomicrobiales bacterium | reverse complement strand
TTGCGAAGATCTTGGCCGACAGCCCCTTCTCCTGCAGCTTGTCCAAGGCATAGTCGAGCGCATCGCGCAGGCCTTCATCTTGCCCGCGCGTCAACATTACCAAGCCATGGGTAAAGGTGGTTTTGTCGGCGAAGGCCTCGCCCAACTGCACACAGCAACTGCGCGAAGCAGACCCTTTGATCCAAAAATTGCCGTGCAGGGAATCCGCAAAGACCAAATCCAGGCCGCCAGTGCGCAGCGCCTCAAACAAGGCTTCTTCGGTTGCAAAGGGCACCAGCGTGGCCCTGTCATAGTATTTCTTCAGAAATACTTCTTGTGCACTGGCCTGCACAAAGCCGACGCGGCGGCCGGCAAGGGACTTTGTATCGGTTCCCGCAAAGCTCGTACCGCTGCGGATGAGAAAGGCTGAATATGAATAGAAATAGGCTCTGGTGGCGGCCAGCGCTTGTGCTGCCCCGGCCTTGGCTTGCAGGCCACCAATGATGACATCGCCCTGTTTCTGCTGCAGGGCTGCGCTGAGGCTGGCGAAAGGCAAACCGCGCATTTGGCATTGCACCTTCAGTTCGGCGCAGGCCGCCAATGCGAGTTGAACCGACAGGCCAGAGAATTTGCCGTCGGCTGTCTTGAAGCTGAAAGGAGCAAAGTCCTCATCGGCCAAGAGCGTGAGCGTGGCGGGAAGTGCTGCTTGAGGGGCTGGAGCAGCCTTGTCCACATGGCGGAAACGTGGAAACGGGGCTGTTTCAGCTGACTGAACCGAATCAACTCCGGCTACAACTAAAAATAGAGCAGCTACTGAAAAATACCACCTTAACATTCTAGCAACCATAACTTGTCTTGCGCTTAGATTACAACGTAGTCGCGGTTGGGGGGCCGCAGTTCGTATCATGGGCGTACATAACCAGAAGTTCGCAATAAGCGAACCATTAGATATCGGGCAACCGGAAACAGGCCGTTTTGAGCCTGAAGGTGCTGCCAGCTTGCCGGTTGTTCCGGCTGCATTGCTTGACCGGATATTCAAGCATCTGAATGCCGAAGAGCGGGCCTTGGCCCTGCAACATCGGCTGGTGCCCGTGGCGTGGTTGCCACACACCATCCTCTATGCGGACGCCTCGGCCAGTCCGCTTTCGCGTAATTCCGATGCGCGATGGCCAGTGGTTGCCCGCATTCACCCGCATGAATTTGAAAGGGCGGTGCGCCGCAATTGGCGCCGGAGCCTGGCGCGAAGGGCAGCTTATGGATTGGTGGTGAAGGCGCCCTCATTTTCAGCCCGTGCAGGCCTGCCCGGAATTCTCCAAATCTTGCCCATTATTGTCGCCGTCGTTTTGGTCTGCATGCTTTTGCCCTTCGCAAGTGTTGCTGATATTGCCGGACTCATTGCCAGCAGCTTTTTTCTGGGCATCATTTGGCTGCGGTTGCTCGCCATCAGCGAAAAGGGCGAAGCCAAGCCTGATGAACCCGAGATGGATGATACACGGCTACCCACCTATAGCGTGTTGGTGCCCTTGTTCAGGGAAACACGAGTCCTTCCGCAAATTCTCCGTGCCTTGCTGTGCCTCAACTATCCAACTGACAAGCTCGACATCAAGCTGATCCTTGAAGAAACCGACACCGGCATGAAGCGGGCTTTGGCACGTTTCAAGCTGCCACCTCAGTTTGAGGTTTTGGTCGTTCCTGCTGGAACGCCACAAACCAAACCGCGCGCCCTGAACTATGCATTGCATTTTGCCCGCGGTTCGCTGCTGACCATTTATGACGCGGAAGACATTCCCGAACCCATGCAATTGCGCCAAGCCGCGCGGCGCTTTGCCAACAGCCCTACCAGCTTGGCTTGCCTGCAAGCGGAACTGGCATTTTACAACAGCAATGAGAACTGGCTGACGCAGCAGTTCACCATAGAATATGCGGTGTTGTTCAAGCTCATGCTGCCAAGCCTTGCAAAATTGAACTGGCCCTTGCCGCTTGGTGGAACCTCGAACCACTTCCGCATAGAGATCTTGCGCGCTGCGGGGGGCTGGGATGCCCATAACGTCACCGAAGACGCAGACCTCGGCATCCGCCTTGCGAGGCTTGGCTACACAGTGGCAACGCTTTGCAGCATCACTTATGAGGAAGCGAGTTCAACACCGCGAAACTGGCTCAAGCAACGCGCACGCTGGCTAAAGGGATTCCTGATCACCTGGCTGGTTCATATGCGCCGCCCACGCCTTCTGCATAATGAGATCGGGACGGGTGGTTTTCTTGTGATGCAGGCCAGCCTGCTTGGCGTTGTCGCCTCTGCCGTGCTGCACCCGCTTTTCATCCTGCTGCTGGGCTGGAAGCTGTCACATGGCGGCTTTGCGACGCATGGCATACAAGCCCTGTTTGACTGCTATTTTGTGGCCCTTATTCCGGTGAGCTGGCTGGTGATGATGCTGGCGAGTGCCCGAGCGCTGAATGCCAAAGGCATACATGGTTGGACAGGCAGCCTTTTCACCGTGCCCATCTACTGGCTGTGCATCAGTGCCGCTGGCCTTCTGGCCCTGTGGGAATTTTTCCGCGCACCATTCCATTGGAACAAAACACAGCACGGGGTTTCACGCCTGATGCAAGCTTCGCCTCAGGCGCGAAAAAGTGCGTCTATTTTCCGGCCCGGATCTGCATAACGGTGAGCACCGACGGACCGAG
>JAYTIG010000683.1:0-7062 GCA_043731995.1 Hyphomicrobiales bacterium | reverse complement strand
ATGGCTGCAGCGGCATGTGGCAGAAGCCATGGAAATGCCCCATTCTTGGGCAATTCCAGCGGCATGGAAATTGGGGTTTTCGGGTGAAAAGCGTTTCGGTTTTATTGTCAGTTTCGGTTTTGCTGTTGGCAGGTTGCTCTGGCGCGTCAGGGCTGCTCAACGGCAAGGAAACCGTGCCTTCGGCCACCAGTGTGCCGGTGGGTAATAATCTGGCACTGCCGCCTGATCTGCAATTGGCCCCACCAAGTGGCACGTCCGACGCCTACCAGCCCAATGGCCAGGTGGCGAGTGCGGCACCAGCAGCACCCATGTCTCCAAGCCGGAAATTGGCATCCGCCTCCGTCGCAAGCGGCAACCTTTATGGCGGAACCCCGGTCGCCACCGCTCCGGCCGGAGATATTTATGATCAATATGGAATTTCCAAGATCAATCCGGATGGCACGCATAAAACGACGCTGCAGCTGCGCGACGAACTTTCCGCCGCCATGCTCAAGAAGAGGCAGCAAACCAATCCCAAATATGGCACTTTCGCCAATATCGGCGCGATCTTCAAAGACCAATAGTGCCCTCTGCGCCGGGGCGCTATTCTGCCCACATGCGAATCCGCAAACTTCCTGAAGGCACCATCAACCGCATCGCAGCTGGCGAAGTGCTGGAGCGACCCGCCAGCGCCGTGAAGGAACTGGTCGAAAACGCCATTGATGCCGGGGCCAAACAGATTGACGTGGTGTTCCGTGGTGGCGGCAAAGCGCTGATCCGGGTGACAGACGATGGTTGGGGCATGGCCGCTGAAGAATTGGCTCTTGCGCTGGAACGCCACGCCACATCGAAACTTGCCGATGATGAACTGATCAATATCGCAACGCTGGGCTTTCGCGGCGAGGCCCTGCCTTCCATCGCCTCGGTTGCGCGCGTGTCCATCACATCACGCGTGCAAGGCGCAAGCGAGGCCTTCGCCATCTCCGCCGCCGCTGGAAAAGTGGAAACACCAACACCCGCCCGCATCGCGCAGGGAACCGAAATCGAAGTGCGCGACTTGTTCTATGCCACGCCTGCACGGTTAAAATTCCTCAAGACCGATCGCAGCGAAACGGCTGAAGCCGTTGAAGTGGTGCGCAGGTTGGCGCTGGCCAATCCCCAGATAGGCTTCAGTTTTGCCAGTGAAGAGCGGCAATGGATCAATGCGCCATCGGGTGAAACCGCAAAGGCCCGCGTCGCGCGGATCATGGGCGCTGATTTCATGGCGAACGCGCTGCCCATGCGCCACGCGGCTGAGGATATTGCCGTGGAAGGTTTTGTCAGCCTGCCCACTTTTGCGCGGGGCTCGGCCACCATGCAGTTTGCCTTCGTGAATGGCAGGCCCGTGCGCGACAAACTGGTGAGTGGTGCCATCCGTGGGGCCTATGCCGATGTGCTGCCACCGGGGCGGCACCCCTCTGTGGTGCTGTTCATCGACTGCGCTCCCACGCGGGTGGATGTAAATGTGCATCCCGCCAAAACTGAAGTGCGCTTCCGTGATCCGGGCTTAGTGCGTGGCCTGATTGTTTCAGGTATCAAACGGGCGCTGGCAGCAGCAGCAGTGAAGCCGGATACGGCAAAGGCCTCAGCCACGGTGTCGGCCTTCTCTGGGTCGCGGCCTTTTGCCCCGCAAAGCCTGTCGGCATTTGCCTTGCAGGCGGCTTTTGAAATGCAAATGCCGCCCGCTGGTTTGGCTGAGGAGCGGCAGTGGCCAGCGAACTCAGACGTGACACCTCAATATCCGCTGGGCCTGGCGCGGGCACAAATCCACGACACCTACATCGTGGCGCAAACAACAGAAGGCTTCATTCTGGTCGATCAGCATGCCGCACATGAGCGTATCGTCTATGAGCGCCTGAAGCGTGAACGAGAGGGACAGGGCGTCGTCACTCAGCCGCTATTGGTGCCTCAGGTGATTGAGTTGGACGAAGGTTCCGTTGCCACGCTGGATAGCCTGCGTGAAGAGCTGGCTCAGGGCGGCCTGCATCTGGAGGCCTTCGGCCCAAGTGCCATTCTGCTGCGCGAAATTCCAGCAGTGCTTGTCAAAGCCGATCTCAAGGCGCTGTTGGCTGCTATGGTGGATGATGCCAATGAAATGAAGCAGGTGAAAACCGTGGCCGAACGCGTCAATCACATGTTGGCCACCATGGCCTGCCACTATTCGGTTCGCGCCGGCCGCACCATGCGCGTTGATGAAATGAATGCCTTGCTGCGCGAGATGGAGCGCACGCCCAATGCGGGCCAATGCAACCACGGCCGGCCCACTTTCATCGCACTTGAGATGAAAGACATCGAGCGCCTGTTTGGCCGGGCGTGATTGCGGGCATCTGCTCTCAACCCATGCGGTAAAACCGCACCTGCGTGTCGCCATATTCGCGGGTGGCGAGCAGGCTCAAATCCGGCATTTCACCCACCGTGCTTCGGGCCGCTTCTTCCAGAACGACAACTCCGCCCGGGCTCAGCCATCCACCTGCCAGCACAGAAGCCAAGGCCATTTCACCGAGGCCTTTGCCATAGGGCGGATCGGCAAATACAAGACCATAGGGCGTTTGCGGTGCGCAGGGGCCCAGCGTTGTTGCGTCGCGCCGCCAAATGCGGGTTTGGCCAATCACGCCGCAGCTATCGGCATTGCTGCGGATCACGCCGCGCGCGCCTGCTTCTTCTTCCACAAAGCAGCAGAATTTGGCCCCGCGTGAAATGGCTTCAAGGCCCAGCGCGCCTGTGCCGGCAAACAGATCCAACACACGCACGTCCTCCACGGCAAAGCCTTCAATGCCATGGGCCAGAATGTTGAAGATGGATTCGCGCACGCGGTCCGATGTTGGCCGTGTGGTGCCACTGGCTGGGCCCTTGATCTCGCGCCCTTTGAATTTTCCAGCCACAATTCTCATTGACGTTTCGCCCTGCTCCAAAAACCGCTAACCATCTGCCACGATGAAGCAGAAACTACCAGAGCCGATGTTGCGGGCGTTGGAAGAAGCCAAGGCCGCCAGCGCCCGCGGGGAGGTGCCAGTGGGCGCAGTGGTGGTTGGCAAGTCTGGCGAAGTGCTGGCAGTAGCCGGCAACCGCACTGTGGAAGACCAAGATCCCACCGCCCATGCCGAAATTCTGGCCATTCGCGCCGCCGCCAAAGCTCTCGGCAGCGACCGGCTCACCGATTGCGATCTCTATGTCACGCTGGAACCTTGCGCCATGTGTGCTGCGGCAATTTCATTCGCCCGCATCCGCCGCGTCTATTTCGCGGCTGGCGATGAAAAGATGGGCGCAGTGGATCACGGCCCGCGCTTCTTCAGCCAGCCCACTTGCCATCATGCACCGGAAGTTTACAGCGGCATTGGTGAAAACGAGGCCAGGACAATGCTCACAGATTTCTTCAGATCACGCCGTTAGAGCAAAGGTCGGTCATTTGAAATCAATACAAACCAAACTTCGTCATCCCGGCGAAGGCCGGGATCCAGCTTGAATTTACAAGCTCCGAACCCAGCCAAACCTGGGCCCCGGCCTTCGCCGGTGTGACGGATTGTTGCGCGATTTGTAAATAACTGCCGCCCGCCGCTAACTCGCTGATTTGATTCTCAATTCAATTGTGCGCTTCAACTCATTTTTGGCGGGCTCTGCGGCTTTCAAGATCTCTCGCACCTTGAAAAAATCTGCAGCGCCGAATTCATCCACGGCGGGTTTGAGATAGATTTCCGGCGGATTCTGCCTGCGCCGCAGCTCAGCCAATTCACGGAACATGATGAGTAGAGAGCCAATGGCCAATTCCATGTTTGAAGGATTGCGATTATGCGGCACGCGTGGGCGGCCTGTCACGTCAATGGCCACGACAATATCGCTGCCTTCGCGTGCGTGGTTAAAAGGCACAGGGTTTTTGATGCCGCCATCCACATGCAGGTGCCCGTTGATGCGCGGCCCCGAAATCATACCCGGAATGGCGATGGAGGCGCCAACGGCATCCAAAACCGACCCAGACGTGAAAACCACTTCCTCCAGCAATTCATAATCAGTTGCCACCACCTTCAAGGGGATGGGGCAGTCTTCGATCTGCTGCGGCAGGTGATCGGGTAGAAAAATGTCGGCCAGCTTGCGGCCCTCAAGTTGTAGAGAACGCAAGCCACTGAGCGCAATGATTTCGCTGAAGCGTGTTTGCCGTGCGCCGAAAATGTGCCGTGCCAAGTCAATGCGATGGGAGAGCACGTTCAACGCGTGTTCACGGATTTCAGCACCACTCATGCCACCGGCATAGCCTGCGCCGATCAGCGCTCCAATGCTGCAGCCTACGATCACTGATGGCCTGATGCCCAATTCGTCAAAGGCCTCCAGCATCGCGATATGGGCCAGGCCCCGCGATGCGCCGCCGCCAAGCGCAAGTCCGATCCTCATTTCACAATTGCCCGCCAGCCGATATCGTGGCGGCAGAATCCATCTTGCCAGTCAATCTGGTCAACGGCGCGATAAGCGCGCGCCTGTGCCTCTTTCACCGTGGTGCCAAGCGCCGTCACATTCAGCACGCGCCCGCCATTGGCCACAAGGAATTCGCCATCAAGTGCTGTGCCCGCGTGGAACACTTCAACACCTTCTTCAAATGCCTGATTCAAGCCATTGATGTGACTCCCTTTTTGCACATCACCGGGATAGCCCTTGGCGGCCAGAACCACAGTAAGTGCCGCGCGGGAATCCCACTGCGCTTTCGCGTCCTTCAGTGAATGGGCCGCGGCCCAGAGCAATTCCAGCAAGTCACTTGTGAGGCGCGGCATCAGCACTTGCGTTTCCGGATCGCCAAAGCGGGCATTATATTCAATCAGCTTTGGCCCATGTTTGGTCAGGATCAGCCCTGCATAAAGTACACCTTTGTAGGGGTGGCCCATGTCAGCCAGTGCCTTGACTGTTGGTTTGACGATCTTCTCCAGCGCCTCGTCACACAGGGCCTGTGTCATGCATGGGGCAGGAGAATAGGCCCCCATGCCACCCGTGTTGGGACCTGTGTCGCCATCGCCCACCCGCTTGTGGTCTTGCGCAGTGGCGAGAGGCAGCACATTCTCTCCATCTGAAAGCACGAAGAAGCTGGCTTCCTCTCCCTCAAGGAATTCTTCGATTACGCATTCCGCCCCGCCGAAGCGGCCTGCGAAAATGTCTCTCACGGCGGCTTCAGCCTCGGGCATTGTCATGGCCACGGTTACGCCCTTGCCCGCAGCCAGGCCATCAGCCTTGATCACAATGGGAACGCCCGTCTTTTGCAAATAGGCAAGGGCCGAAATCCCATCCTTGCAACGCAGATAGGCGGCCGTGGGGATGTTGTATTTGGCGCAAATATCCTTGGTAAAACCCTTCGAGCCCTCAAGTTGGGCAGCGAATTTTGTTGGCCCGAAGGCTGGAATGCCCGCTGCAGCGAGATCATCGACCAGCCCTGCAACCAGCGGCGCTTCCGGCCCGACGACGACAAAGCCAATGTCATGGGATTTGCAGAAGGCCACTACCGCAGCATGATCAGCCACTTTCAACGGCGCAAGCTCGGCCAGCATCCCTATGCCGGGATTGCCGGGCGCGGCATAGAAATGGCCCAGGCGCGGGGATTTTGCCAGTGCCAAGGCCAGCGCATGTTCGCGTCCGCCGGAGCCAATGAGCAAGACATTCATTTTTTCATTCTGCATTGCGCCTCTATCTGGCATGAAGGGGTTTGAATTCAAGGGAATCTTTTTTGTCCAGCACGCCTGATTTTGACCCGGAAACCGGAGAGATCATTGAAAAGCCGACCGCCAATCTGGGCGAACAGTCGGTCAGCGAACTTTCGCAGGCGTTGAAGCGCACGCTGGAAGACCGCTTCGGCCATGTTCGCGTGCGTGGCGAGATTTCAGGTTTCAAAGGCCCGCATTCATCGGGCCATGTCTATTTCGCGCTCAAGGATGACGGCGCAAAGCTGGATGCCATTATCTGGCGGGGCTCATTCACACGGTTGCGGTCCAAGATGCAGGAAGGCCTGGAGGTAATCGCCACGGGCAAGATCAGCTCTTACCCCAACAAGTCCAGCTATCAGATCATCATCGAGAATATCGAGCCTGCAGGTGTGGGCGCACTCATAGCGCTGCTGGAAGAACGCCGCAAAAAACTGATGGCAGAAGGCTTGTTTGATGCCGACCGCAAAAGGCCCATTCCGTTCCTGCCGCAAACGATTGGTGTGATCACTTCACCCACAGGCGCCGTGATCCGCGATATTTTGCACCGCCTGAATGACCGTTTCCCGCGCCATGTTCTCGTCTGGCCCGTACGCGTGCAGGGTGAAACGGCTGCTGCCGAAGTGGCGGCAGCAATTGCTGGCTTCAACGCGATGGAACAGAGGCCAGACTTGCTCATCGTTGCGCGCGGCGGTGGCTCGCTTGAAGATTTGATGCCCTTCAACGAAGAAATGGTGGTGCGCGCGGCAGCCGCAAGCACGATTCCTCTCATCTCCGCCGTGGGCCATGAGACGGATACAACTTTGATCGATCACGCCGCAGATTGGCGCGCGCCCACGCCAACGGCTGCCGCTGAACGCGCCGTGCCTGTGCGTGCCGACCTGCTGGCTGAAATTGCAAGCCTGGCGGCGCGGCAGAAACGTGGCCTTTCGCGCGTGTTCTCGGAAGTGCGCCTGCGTCTGCAAGCAGCTGCGCGTGCGCTTCCCAAGCCCGATGAAATACTCGCACTGGCGCGGCAAAGAATGGATACGGCAGGCGCAAAATTGCCGCGTGCCTTGCGCGCCAACTTGCAAACCCATGCGCTCGCCTTGGCCCGCCAGTCTGGGCGGCTGAATCTCAAACCCTTGCAGCAGATGACGGCTGAATCCACCCGCCGCCTAAACGATTTGAGCGCAAGACGCGACCGTGCGTTAAAACAACTTACCCAGCGCAAGCGAGAGTCTTTGATGCGCGAAACCCAAGTGCTAGCCGCGCTCAGCTACAAGTCGGTGCTGCAGCGTGGCTTTGCCGTATTGCGTGATGCCCAAGGGATGCCCCTGCGCGGTGTTGCCAATGTGAAACCCGATGCCGCACTTCAAGTCGAAATGGCAGA
>JAYTIG010000682.1:0-2665 GCA_043731995.1 Hyphomicrobiales bacterium | reverse complement strand
TGAAAGACCCGGTAAATTGGTTGAAGTTGAAGTCGCACTCACTGATTGGCACGCCAAGGCGGTTGACTCATTTCTTTCACAACAGGGTCTAGGCGATTCAAAAATAGATGTAATTGGATTTCACGGCCAAACTGTTTTGCACCAGCCAGAAGCGCGCCTCACGGTACAGCTTGGCGATGGTGCGGCGCTGGCCAACGCAACGGGCATTCCCGTCATCCATGACATGCGTGCAGCTGATGTGGCGGCTGGCGGGCAGGGTGCACCGCTTGTGCCGATCTATCATTCCGCACTTGCGCTAGTTCGCCCCTGCGCTTTCGTGAACATTGGTGGTGTGGCCAATGTTACTTTCATTGGGTCGAATGGTGATTTGCTCGCCTTCGACACTGGCCCCGGCAATGCCCTGATCAATGATTGGATGATGAAACATAGAAAGCTCGCTTTTGATGACGGTGGCAGGGCCTGCCTGTCGGGCAAAGTCTCGCAAGCGCACCTGGCGGCGGCGTTGAGCCATCCCTATTTTGCACAGAGGCCTCCAAAGTCACTGGATCGCAATAGCTTCGCGCCGCTTGATGTCAATGATCTGAACTTCGAAACTGGCGCAGCAACCTTGGCCGCCTTCACATCTCACGCCATCGCTCGTGCTGCGGAATGGTTTCCAGAGCCGCCCAAGCAATGGATCATCTGCGGTGGCGGCAGGCATAATGCTGCGATCATGCAAGGTCTGACAGGATTATTGCCCAATGTCACATCGGCAAATGCAATTGGCCTCAATGGAGATGCCATGGAAGCTGAAGCCTGGGCCTATCTTGCCGTGCGCTCGCTGAAGGGCCTGCCACTCACCTTTCCGGGTACTACTGGCATAGCTGCGCCAATGACCGGTGGCGTTCTGGCTAAGCCATAACAAGTCCGAATTTCTTCAATACCCGCCCATCGATGATTACCAGCGCGAGCAAGATGATTATCGCACCTGCCAATTCATTGGCTGACAGGCTCTCCCCCAGCACGGCCATGCCAAGAATGATGGCCGAGAGGGGAACCAGCATGGTCACTAATGACACAAAGGATGGTCCGGCGCGTTCAATGATGCGGAAGAAAATCAGATAGGCAATGGCAGTTGAAAAGGCGGCGATGCTGAACAGCGCTTCCCAAGTGATGGCAGAGGCTTTGAAGTAGAGCGATGGCTCTGAAAAGCTGAATGCCAATATGCCCATGATCGTGCCAGACACTGTGAGTTGACAGGTGGCAATCGTTATCGGCGGCATGCCAACAAGCCGTTTCTTTGACCACACGGTGGATAGGCCATAGCAACATGAGGCAAAAGTTACCGCTAAAATGCCAAGGTTTTGCGCACCAAGGTCCCCAAAATTCCCACCTTTTAAAACCACAACCCCGATCATGCCCAAGGCCAGCGCCAGGCCCTTGCGGATGGTAAGTGCCTCCATTCCGAACAAAGCCATGAACAAGCCCGCAAACATCGGTGTGGTGGCGTTGATGACCGAAGCAAGCCCGCTGCCGATGTAGTGCTGGCCCCATGAGATCGCGGTGAAGGGTAGCACATTGTTGAGGATCGACATGCCGCCGCAGGCCACCCAGCTTTTGGCATCGCGGGGCAGGCGGCCCTGCACAATTAAATGAACGGGAATGAGAATGAGCGCGGCCAGGCCAACGCGCGCAAAGACTATCAGCAAGGCGGGAAGCTCTTTCACGGCAATGCCCACCAACATGAAGGAACCGCCCCAGATCAGCGACAGCAGGGCCAAAAGGGCCCATGATTGTCCATCGATTCTTTGATCCGCTGCAGGTGCCATATCATCCTCCACGAGTTCACGCCAATCCCGCGCAAACGGGAATCTATGTTTGAAACAGAGATGCCCGCTTTCGCGGGCATGACGAAGTGAAATGACGCATATCGAGTCTGGCGAAATCACGCCACCCGATTTACGCGATGGTCAGCTATGCCTCGAGTGTCAACCGCTTGTCGAGATAGTCGGCGCAAAGCTTGGTGAGATCTTCAACGCGGTCTTGAAAGAAGTGGTTCGCGTCGGGGATCACCTTATGCTCGATGGCAATGCCCTTCTGCGTCTTCAACTTTGAGACAAGCGTGTGAACAGCCTCCGGCGATGTCACCGTGTCTTTGCCGCCATTCACAAACAGGCCGGAGGCCGGGCAGGGCGCAAGGAACGAGAAATCATAGTGCTTCGCCAAAGGTGCAACCGAAATAAAACCTGAAATTTCTGGCCGGCGCATCAGCAGCTGCATGGAAATCCACGCACCAAAGGAAATGCCCGCAATCCAGCAGATTTTGCTTTCGCGGTTGAAGCTTTGCAACCAATCCAGAGCCGAAGCGGCGTCTGCCAATTCCCCCGCACCATTGTCAAACATGCCTTGGCTGCGGCCCACACCGCGGAAATTGAACCGCAGAACCGAAAAACCACGCGATTGGAACAACCCATAGAGCGAATGAACGATAGGGTTATTCATGGTGCCGCCAAAAGTGGGATGCGGATGCAACAGGATGGCAATGGGTGCACCCGGCGTCTTGGCCTGGTGATAACGTGCTTCGATGCGGCCGGCAGGCCCGTTAAAAATCACTTCTGGCATGAACCAAGATAACCCTTTGTGGGCCGAACACAGGAATGGAATAGTTGACTCCTGTAGTCGGACA
>JAYTIG010000681.1:0-2674 GCA_043731995.1 Hyphomicrobiales bacterium | reverse complement strand
GTCTGGATCAAACCGCAACAGCGGCAGGTGCGCGCCTCTTGGCTGATTTTGTGGCCAGTCCATTGGCGCAAGCAGGCGCCATCAATGCCAGGCTTGATGCTGTGGCGCATTTTCATGCCGATGAAGAGCTTTGTGAAAACCTGCGCCGCCACTTGCGCAGCCTGGCGGATGTGGAGCGTGCGCTGGGCCGCATCACTGGCAACCGGGGAGGCCCACGCGATTTGGCAAATATCTGTGCCGCCGTTGCGGGGGCAGGTGTAATTCAATCCATTCTTCGTTCGCGTGATGAATTGGCACCCGTGCCTTCACATCTGGCGCAGATTCTGGATGAGTTGAACCGTGCACCCCAGGAGATGGCCGCAGAAATGCAGCGTGCCCTCGCGGATGAGCTGCCCTTGCTGGCGCGCGACGGCGGCTTTATTGCCGATGGCTATTCAACTGAACTGGATGAAAACCGCCGCCTGCGTGATGACACGAGGCAAGTGATCGCCAATCTGCAGGCGAATTATGCCGAGGCCACGGGCATCAAATCCCTCAAGATCAAGCACAACAATATTCTGGGCTATTTCATCGAAGTCACGGCCCAACAGGCTGAGGCGATGAAGGGTGCCGAAGCTGCACAAAGTTTCATCCACCGCCAAACCATTGCCAGCGCCGTACGTTATACAACGTTGGACTTGGGTGAATTGGAGCAGAAGATTGCGCTGGCCGGAAGCCGCGTGCTGGCGCTGGAGCTGGAACTGTTCCGCGGCTTCGCAGCCCAGGTGGTGACCGAGCGAAACACCTTATCGGACATCGCTCAGGCCCTGGCTGCGCTGGATGTCTATTCATCGCTGGCAGCATTGGCGCGTCAGCGCCGCTATGTGCGGCCCGTGATTGATGAAGGCTTGCAGTTTGAAATCTCAGGTGGCCGTCATCCTGTTGTTGAAGAGGCACTGAAGAAAGCGGGCGAACGTGCTTTCTCCGCCAATGACAGTGATTTGAGCGAAGATCATAAACGCCTTTGGCTGCTCACTGGGCCCAATATGGCGGGCAAGTCGACCTACCTGCGGCAGAATGCGCTCATCGCCATCATGGCCCAAATGGGCAGTTTCGTGCCCGCCACTGCTGCCCACATCGGCGTGCTCGACAGGCTCTATAGCCGTGTGGGTGCGGCAGACGATCTGGCGCGTGGCCGCTCTACCTTCATGGTGGAGATGATCGAAACAGCGGCCATTCTCAATCAGGCCACGTCGCGCTCACTGGTGATCCTCGATGAAATCGGCCGTGGCACAGCCACCTATGATGGCCTCTCCATCGCCTGGGCCACGCTGGAACACCTACATGACGTGAACCAATGCCGCGGGCTTTTCGCCACGCATTACCATGAACTCACCTCGCTGGCGCAAACCCTGAAGCGGCTTCATTGCGCCACCATGAAAGTGCGCGAATGGAATGGCGACATTGTTTTTCTGCACGAAGTGGTGGCGGGAACGGCAGAGCGCAGCTATGGCATTCAGGCTGCAAAACTTGCGGGCCTGCCACCTGCGGTTATCCACCGTGCAACCGAGGTGCTGCACCGCCTGGAGCAGGGCAAGGGCCACGCCAAGACCAGCAGTTTAGTGGCTGAATTGCCGCTTTTTGCAGCCATCCCCAAGCCGCCGCCGGATGCCAAGCCAGACCTGCTGCGCCAAAAGCTGCGCGAGATCGCCCCGGACGAACTTTCTCCCCGCGAGGCCTTGAGCTTGCTTTATGATCTGAAGCGGATTTTGAAAGACCAGACCTGATGCCACATGAGGAAAAATTCGCAGCCGCCTTAAATCTCCTTCAGGGAGAAAACGTGTTGGCCTTGCGCAATCAGGCTTCTGCACTCATTCGTGAATGCCTTGCACAGGCCCGTGGCCGTGCCGAAGCACAGCTTCTGAAGGATGGCAAAGGCACGGCTTGTGCGGAACGCATCTCCATCACGGAAGATCACATTATCCAGGGCCTTTACACCTTCGCAGCCAATCGCATTGCGGGGAGGCAGAATCTTGGCCTCTCCATCGTTGCGGTGGGCGGCTATGGGCGCGGTACCTTGGCGCCTGGTTCTGATATTGATTTGCTCTTCCTCTTGCCCGCACATGCTTCAGCGAAAGTTAACGAGGTGGTGGAATTCCTGCTCTATGCGCTGTGGGATGCACGCCAGAAAGTGGGCCATGCCACGCGCTCGGTGGATGATTGCCTGCGGCTGGCAAAAACCGACAACACCATTCTCACCTCCATTCTCGAAGCCCGCTTCATCTGCGGCGATCAGGCCTTGTATGAGCAGCTTTCGCGGCGCTTCAAATCCGAGATTGTGGCCACAGGTGCCAAAAAGTTTGTTACGGAAAAACTGGCCGAGAGAGACACCCGTCACGCCAAGAGCGGCGAGAGCCGCTATGCCGTGGAACCGGATTTAAAGGATGGCAAGGGCGGATTGCGCGATTTGCACACGCTTTTCTGGATTGCAAAATTTCTCTTCAATGCAAATTCACCAGAAGAGTTGGCAGAAAAAGGCGCTTTCTCAAAGGGCGAACTTCACACCTTTTTGAAGTGCGAAGATTTTCTCTGGGCGGTGCGCTGCCATTTGCATTTCATCGCCAAGCGCGGGGAAGACAGGCTGAGTTTTGACCGGCAGAATGAATTGGCCAGCCGCCTGCATTACAAATCCCAC
>JAYTIG010000680.1:0-2675 GCA_043731995.1 Hyphomicrobiales bacterium | reverse complement strand
CCATGATTGTGCCCTCGACAATGGTAGTGACGTTGGGATCAACGGACATGAGCGTTAAATCCATGCGCACAAGGCGCAAAACGAACACGGCGAGAATGGGTCCCAGAAATCCACCTCGCCCACCGCTCAAGGATACGCCGCCCAGAACAACGGCAGCAACACTAGCCAGCAAATAGGGACCGGGAATGGGCTCACCAATGCCTGTGCTCATGGTCAGCGCTAGGCCGCCCAAAGCAGCACAGAGGCCTGACAATGCATAGGCAATGATGCGTGTGCGGTTCACAGGAACGCCGGAGCGGAAGGCCGCAAGCTGGTCGCTGCCGATGGCGTAGAGCATAAGCCCCAGTTTTGAGCGGTGAAGGGGAAGCCAGATCAGCGCAAAGCAGCATGAAAGAAAAACCAGTGACTTGGGTAACCATTGTGTGAAGTCTTCCGGCACACCCGGAATAGTGACGCCGCCCACGATCAGGTCGCGAAGCCAAGGGGCAGTAGCGCCACCTGGTGATTCAAGAATGAGAATGGCAGCGCCTTCCCAGACAAAGAGCATGGCCAATGTGACCACGATGTCGGGAACCCGCGTGGTAACGATCAAGGCGCCATTTACGGCTCCAATCGCTAGGCCCAGAGTCAGCACGAAGACCACGACGAGAAGGGCGGCGCCATCCCCCGATTTTTGCATGAGGACAGCGGCAGTGACCCCGCAGACAGCCATGATCGACGCAATTGAAAGATCAATGCCGCCAGAGATGACCACAATGGCCATGCCCAAAGTGGCCAGGGCAAAGGGCAGGCCCGCGCGTGAAAGTGAATCAAGGCCTGAAATGCCAAAGTCAGGCTGAATGAATTTCGTGGCAAGGAGCAGAATGGCGAGGAACAGGGCGAGGCCAAATGTCCAGGCATTCTTTGTGATGTCGTTGGGCGTCATGCCATCACCACCCCGTCTTGCGCCGTGAGGCCATAGGCAGCGCGCATCAGGGTCTTGTCGTCAGCATTGGCGGCGTCGATTGTATCGACAACGCGGCCGGCGAAGATGACGATGGCGCGGTCGCAGGCCCGCCGGATTTCCGCCAGTTCCGATGTATAGAATAAAATGGCGGCGCCCTGGTCGGCCAATTCGCGCACCAGGTCGTATATTTGCTGCTTGGTGCGGACATCGATGCCTCGGGTAGGATCAAACAGTAACAGAGTGTCAACGCCGCGGGCGAGCCAACGGGCGATGGTGACCTTCTGCTGGTTGCCGCCCGACAGACGGCGGACTTCACCTTGGGCTCTTGTATCAATTTGCAGGCGCGTGATGGCGGCATTCACCTCTTTCGCCTCGTCCTTTAGTGCAACCACGCCCCAATTCGAAAGCTTTGCCACGCGGGGCAGTGCAATATTTTCATGGACCGACCGCGACATGAGGAGCGCGCCAGAACGATCGCCCGGGACGAGATTGATGCCAGCGGCAATAGCATCGGCCGGATGATTAAAATGGGCAGGCCTGCCCTTCACGTCAAAGCATCCACCTTTGGGTTTCCGGAAGCCGGCGAGAACATTGAATAACTCATCTTGTCCTTGCCCTTCGAGCGCCACCACACCCAGAACTTCGCCGGGCTGCAGTGAAAAACTCACATCGGCCAGTTTCGATCCGGCGCTCAAGGAATGCACGGTGAGGCGCGGCACTTTTTGGGGAGAAGATGGGGGCGCGATTATTGCTGCTCGCTTGTCTTTGGAAAGGGCTGAGCCCAGCATCAACTCAACGATATGCTCTTCGCTACCCTTTTCCAGAGCAAGATCGCCCACGGTTGCGCCGTCGCGCAGCACGGTGGCGCGGTCGCAAAGCCGGGCAATTTCGATGAAGCGGTGCGAGACGTAGATCACCGCCATGCCGGCATCCGCTTGTTGGCGCACGACCTTTAAAACTTTTTTGACAAGATCTGTGGGCAGGGCGGCCGTCATTTCATCGAGCAGCAGGACGTCGGGCTTGCTGGCAAGCGCGCGTGCCAGATCGAGTATGCGCAAAGTGGCCAATGGAAGCTCGCCGGCATTCAGGTCCAGCCGCAAATCGGTGATGCCGAGTTCTCTCGTCCAATGCAGAAAGTCTTTGGTAGGCGTGTTTCCCAATCGGAGGTTATCGGCAACGCTCAAATCTGGAATGAGGGACGGTTCCTGATAGACAGGCACGAGCCCCGCGCGGCGCGCGACGGCGGGAGAGGCAAGCGCTGTATCTTGTCTTCTGATTAAAATGTGGCCTGCATCGCGCCGAATGGCTCCCGTCAGGATTTTGACAAAGGTCGATTTGCCCGCTCCATTGGCGCCCATCAAGGCCACGATTTCGCCCCGCCTGATTTTAAGCGAGGCATCGCGCAGCGCCACGACCGCGCCAAATCTCTTTGACACGCCGCTCGCGTCCAAAATCGGTGCGTCATCTTTCGGGCGCGCCATCATTGAAGTTTCATGTCCAGAGTGAATCACAAAGACCCCCGGCGTGAGCCGGGGGTCGATCTTTCAGTAGATTGTAAAAAGGCCTATTCACCAGGACCTTTGCAAGCAATGATCTGATCCATCGTGTAGGTCGTGTACTTGGGGATCGAGACACTGACGGGCCATTCCGGGCTGAGCTTAGGATTCTGAGCCTTGGTAATGGTGGCCTTGCCTTCATCGGTGGAGTTATCCCACAAAACGGGGTCGAC
>JAYTIG010000679.1:0-7089 GCA_043731995.1 Hyphomicrobiales bacterium | reverse complement strand
CCCAATGCGCAATCGCTTCTCAACCTTTGCCATTCACGCCGTGCTTCTGGGTTACACGGCGCTGGCGCTTTTCCCCATCGTGCTTGTTATTATGAATTCCATGAAGATGAGGCGTGCCATCTTCCTCAACCCGCTCACGCCGCCGGGCCCGGCGAGCTTTGATCTCATCGGCTATCATCGCGTCTTTGGCGATGGCGCTATTGGCACCTACTATTTGAACTCGATCGTCGTGACTCTGGGCACGATTTTCTTCACGCTGCTTTTCGGTGCAATGGCGGGATTTGCGCTGTCAGAATACAAGTTCCGCTTTAACAGAACGCTGGGGCTCTATCTCTCCATCGGCATCATGGTGCCGATCCGCCTCGGTTCTGTGGCCATCATCTCACTGATATCCGGCCTTAACCTGATCAACACTTTGACCGCCTTGATCCTGGTCTATGTCGCCCAGAACCTGCCGCTGGCCATTTTCATCCTGAGTGAATTCGTCCATCAAATCCCGAAGGACTTGCGCGAGGCGGCGCGCTGCGACGGCCTGAGTGAATACAACATTTTCTTTTACATCATTCTGCCGCTGCTTCGCCCAGCCATGGCCACGGTTGCTGTTTTCACCATGATTCCGGTGTGGAATGATCTGTGGTTCCCGCTCCTGTTGGCGCCTTCGAACGGCAAGCAAACCATCACGCTCGGCGTGCAGCAGTTCATCGGCCAATATGTCACCGACTGGAATGCTGTTTTGGCGGCCCTTTCCACAGCCATCATTCCTGTTCTTCTCTTTTACATCATCTTCTCCCGTCAACTGATCCGCGGCCTCACATCTGGCGCGGTTAAATGAGCAACGCATGGCGCAAGTTTCAATCACATCACTGAACAAGTCCTACGGCAAGGTTGAAGTTTTGAAGGACATCAACCTTGACGTTGAAGATGGCAGCTTTGTCGTGCTCGTCGGCCCTTCTGGCTGCGGCAAATCCACTTTGCTGCGTGCGGTCGCAGGCCTTGAGCCAGTGAATGGCGGCGAGATCTCGATTGGCAGCAAGCGCGTGAATGATCTCGCCCCCGCCAAGCGCGAAATTGCCATGGTGTTCCAATCCTATGCCCTTTACCCGCACATGGATGTGGAAAAGAACATGGGCTTTGGGTTGCGCTTTGCTGGCACACCCAAGCCGGAAATTGCCGCGCGCGTGGCCGAGGCCGCCCGCATCTTGAGGTTGGAACCGTTGTTGAAGCGCCGCCCTCGCGAACTTTCCGGTGGCCAGCGCCAGCGCGTTGCCATCGGCCGTGCCATTGTGCGCAAGCCACAAGTGTTCCTGTTTGATGAGCCGCTTTCAAATTTGGATGCTGCCCTGCGCGTGAACACGCGGGTGGAAATCGCCAAGCTGCATAAGCTGTTGAACGCTACCATCGTCTATGTGACGCATGACCAGGTTGAGGCCATGACATTGGCCGACAAGATTGTGGTGATGAACCAGGGCCGCATCGAGCAGACAGGCAAGCCACTTGATCTTTATTACAAACCCGCCAACAAATTTGTTGCCAACTTCATCGGCTCACCCGCCATGAACATGATCGACATTGAAGTTTCCGGCAAAGACAAGGCGCGCACGGCCGATGGCACGGTTCTGTCCCTGTCATTGCCCACAGGTGTGAAGGCGGGCAGCAAGATGACACTCGGTGCAAGGCCGGAACATCTCGCATTGGCCCCCGCAGGCAAGGGCCTCACTGGCCAGCTTGATCTTGTGGAGCGGCTGGGAGAGGTGGGCTATGCCCATATAGATATGCCAGGTGGCAACCGTTTCATTGTTGAAGTGCGTGGGGCCATCAAGGCCATTCGTGGTGAAAAAGTGGGCATCGCGCTGGACCCTGCAAATCTGCATTTTTTTGGTGAAGACGGGATGGCGCTTTAGCTGGCCTTGAAGCCGGCATTCCGCTCCCCATATTGAAGTGGAGGCCACGCCAGGGGCACCGCAAAAGTATTTTCTCCGAATTGACACAAGTCAATTCTACGGTGCCATCTGAGCCCTATTCTTGCTCCAAGCAAAGGAGAGAAGTCATGTCCTACAAGACGATCATGGTCTGTCTCAACGAAGTGTCTGCCAATGATAGGCTGCTGGAGGTGGCGCGCACCCTTGCCGCCAAATTCAAGTCCCATGTGAAGGGCCTTTATGTCATTCCCGGGGTGCAGCTTTACGCTGGCGTTGCTGCTGGCATGGGGCCAATCACTTATGATGGCTATCGGGTTTATTTCGAAAAGCAGCTTCCGAAGGTCAAAGAAGCTTTTGAGTCTGCGATGCGCGCAGATGGCTTGGCCTTTGATTTCCAGTCGGTAGACTCCAGCCAGCCCGACCTTGCCACAGTTGTGGTGGATAACAGTCGCAAGGCTGATCTCGTCATCATGGCCTCAGGCTCACGCAAAGCCGAGGACGGGGCCATTGATGAAGCCCTTGTTGAATTGGTGGCCATCGGGGCAGGCCGCCCTGTGCTGGTGGTGCCTGATCAGGGGCCTTTCAAATTCTCGATGGATGATATCACATTGGGTTGGAACGACAGCCGAGAAGCAGCGCGTGCTGCCTATGATGCGCTGCCGCTGCTCAAGGCCGCCAAAATGGTGCGTGTGGTCAGTGTCGATAACAAACAGCATGGATCAGTTCCAGGCGCAGATTTGGCTGATACGCTTGCCCGTCATGGGGTAAAGGCAGAAGTGTCAAAGATTGCGTCGGATGGCATGGGCGCAGGCGGCGCCCTTCTGCAGGCCGCCAATGATGCTGGTTCTGGGCTTTTGGTGATGGGTTGCTATGGCCACAGCCGTTTGACCGAACTGGTTTTCGGCGGTTCCACGCGCCATGTGCTGTCGAATCTCGACCGCGCCGTTCTTCTCAGCCATTGAGGTGAGTAATGCTCTCGCGCGTTAGATTGGAACTGGCCCGCACCAAGGATCATCCGGAAGGGGCCGCAAATGTCGGCTATGAATTTGTTGCCCCTTTGAAATCCGATGGGCATATCGATGCAGACGAATGGCACCGGTTGAAAGACAAGTGTCACGTTCTGCGCTTCCGTCCCTATGAAAAGGATGAGATCGGGCATCTGGTGCGCAGGCCCGGCGGCTCTTGGGCCTTTCACTATGACATCCATGGCGATCCCGGTGATGATGAGTCAGGTTATCGTTTCGCGTCTCATCCCTTTGTGGTAGGGGAATATGTCTCATTGCGTGAGGACGATGAACTGATCACCTACCGTGTGGCCAGCCTGCGAAAGGCTGACTGACCTATTTCTCCTTCACCGACTGCATGGCAACGAAGGTTGACGTGCTGGCCACATGCGGCAGGCTTGAGATTTTCTCGCCAAGAATTTGCCGGTAGGCCTTGATGTCGCTGCTGCGCACCTTGAGCAGATAGTCAAACGCGCCCGCAATCATGTGGCACTCTTCCACTTCGCGGAGTTTCTTCACCGCCGCATTGAATTTCTGCAACGCGTCTTCGCGCGTGTCGGAGAGTTTCACTTCTACAAAGGCCACATGCTCCAGCCCCAGTTTTTGCGGGCTGAGAATGGCGCGAAAGCCTTCAATGGTTCCATTCTCCACCAATCGCTTAAGCCGCAGCTGTGTGGGGGTCTTGGAAAGGCCGACCTTCTCGGCCAAATCAGTAATGGAAATGCGCCCGTCCAGCCGCACGGCCTCGATGATCCTGCGATCAGTTTGGTCAAAATCACTAGCAGGTGGTGATTTCATACAACAAAAGCCTTAAATTTATCGCGAAAAACAGAATATATCTCAATAAGCCGATCAAATAAAGTCTGCAAGGTTTTTGCCAAATTGCTAGAATGTGGGCCTCAGCACAAGTGCCCGAGGGTTCAAACCATGCCCCACCCCAACACCACATCCAATCCCTTTGCAAGTTTTGCCCCACCCCTGCGGCCCCAATCAGCCTTGCGTCAAGCCATCACCGCAGCGTGTCGCAGGCCCGAAACAGAATGCCTGCCGCCATTGATTGCCGCAGCAAGCCAAAGCCCTGAAGGTCAAAGCGCAATTGCGGCCACGGCTGCCAAACTCGTTGGCGCCTTGCGGGCCATGCCAGTGCAGGGGGGCGTGCAAGGCCTGGTGCAGGAATATGCGCTAAGCAGCCAGGAAGGCGTAGCCTTGATGTGCCTGGCCGAGGCATTGCTCCGCATTCCGGATGATGCCACGCGCGATGCCTTGATCCGCGACAAGATTTCAGGCGGCGATTGGTCAGCCCATCTTGGCGGAGGGCGGCCGCTGTTTGTCAACGCCACCACTTGGGGCCTCATCGTCACAGGCAAACTCACCGGCACAGTCAACGAGCAGGGTCTTGCGTCAGCGCTCACCCGCCTTGTGGCAAGGCTGGGCGAGCCCGTCATCCGTTCGGGCGTGGATATGGCCATGCGCATGATGGGTGAGCAATTCGTAACGGGCCAAACCATTGATGAAGCCCTGCGCAACGCCAAGATGCGTGAAGACAAAGGCTATCGCTTCTCCTTCGATATGCTGGGCGAAGCGGCGATGACCGCCGAAGACGCAGGCCGCTATTACGCAGCCTATGAGCAAGCCATTCATGCTATCGGCCAGGCGGATTCGCGGCGCGGGCCTTATGACGGCAATGGCATTTCCATCAAGCTCTCGGCCCTTCATCCACGTTACCAACGCAGCCAGAATGCACGGGTGGAGGCCGAATTGCTGCCCCGCCTGAAGAAGTTGGCGGTGTTGGCCAAGCGCTATGACATTGGATTCAACATTGACGCCGAAGAGAGCGACAGGTTGGAGCTATCGCTAGACCTGCTCGAAAGCCTCAGCCTTGATCCAGCACTCGAACGCTGGAACGGTTTGGGTTTTGTGGTTCAAGCGTATGGCCGCCGTTGCCCTTTCGTGGTCGATTTCATTATTGATCTCGCCAAGCGTTCAAATCGCCGCATCATGGTGCGGCTGGTAAAGGGGGCCTATTGGGACAGCGAAATCAAGCGCGCACAAGTAGATGGCTTAGACGATTATCCGGTTTTCACCCGCAAACTCTATACTGATGTATCTTACCTGGCCTGCGCCCGAAAGTTGTTGGACGCGCGCAGCCTGGTGTTCCCGCAATTTGCCACGCACAACGCACAGACACTGGCCACCATTCATCACATGGCAGGCGATGACTTTGCGCGCGGCGACTATGAGTTCCAATGCCTGCATGGCATGGGTGAGCCGCTCTATGATGAAGTGCTGAAGAACCTGCAGCGCCCTAGTCGCATCTATGCGCCTGTAGGCACGCATGAGACGTTGTTGGCTTATCTGGTGCGCCGCTTGCTGGAAAATGGCGCAAATTCATCCTTCGTGCACCGCTTGGCTGACAAGTCTGTGCCTTTGGATGAGTTGATCGCTGATCCTGCGGCGATTGCAGTGGGTATCTCACCCATAGGTACGCCGCACGAGCGCATTGCCACGCCTTCAGCCATCTATGGTAGGCGCCGGAATTCTGCGGGTCTTGATCTCGCCAATGAATCGACATTGGCTGAATTGCAGACAGTGCTGAATGCCGTCCCTTTGAATCCCGTTTCGGCCAAGCCGTTGCTGGCCTTTGCAGCGCAAGTGCAGCTTGCGCGGGATGTCGTGAACCCCGGCAACCATCAGGACAAGGTTGGTGAGGTGCGTGACGTCGCACTTTCTGACATTGCCAAAGCCAGTGCTGCGGCACTTGCGGTCTTCCCAGCTTGGAATGCCACGCCCGTGGCCGAGCGCGCCGCGCTGTTGGAACGGGCCGCCGATCTCCTGCAGGCCCGCATGCCGCAACTTCTGGGCCTTATCATGCGCGAGGCGGGAAAAACCGCAGCCAACGCTATCGCCGAACTGCGCGAGGCGATCGATTTCTTGCGCTACTATGCTGCCGAAGCCCGCACCAAGATCGCCGATGGCGCACCCGCCCTTGGCCCCGTCACCTGCATCAGCCCGTGGAATTTTCCACTGGCGATCTTCCTGGGCCAGATTTCTGCAGCGTTGGCGGCGGGTAATACAGTGTTGGCCAAGCCAGCGGAGGAAACACCGCTGATCGCATTTGAAGGGGTGCGCATCATGCATGAAGCAGGCATTCCGCAAACTGTATTGCAATTCCTGCCCGGCGATGGCGCGGTGGGTGCGGCCATGGTGGCGGCAGTGGAAACAGCAGGTGTGATGTTCACCGGTTCTACTGAAGTCGCCCGTCTCATCAACGCCACGCTGGCAACGCGCCTTTCGGCAAACGGCAAGCCCATTCCATTGATCGGAGAAACAGGTGGCCAGAATGCCATGATTGTGGATTCTTCCGCACTGGCCGAACAGGTGGTGGGAGATGTCATCGCTTCGGCTTTTGACAGCGCGGGCCAGCGCTGCTCAGCTTTGCGCGTTTTGTGCCTGCAGGAAGACGTGGCGGAGCGAACGCTGGCCATGTTGAAGGGCGCTATGGCAGAGCTCAAATTCGGCAACACCACACAGCTTTCAACCGATATAGGCCCAATCATTTCAGCCGGCGCCAAGGCCAACATTGAGGCCCATGTGGAAAAGATGCGTGGGCAAGGCCACAAGGTCTTCTCTCTTGCGAATGAAAACCGCAATGGAACCTTTGTGCCTCCCACCATTATCGAGATCAATTCCATCGCAGAATTGCAGCGCGAGGTCTTCGGTCCGGTTCTGCATGTTTTGCGCTATCACCGTGATCAATTGCAAGATGTGCTCTCCGCTATCAATGCCACGGGCTATGGCCTCACTTTCGGTTTGCACACCAGGCTTGATGACGTAATTGAATATGTAACCACGAAGGTGAAAGCAGGTAATCTCTACGTGAATCGCAATACCATTGGCGCGGTCGTTGGCGTGCAGCCCTTCGGCGGCCGCGGCCTTTCGGGCACGGGTCCAAAGGCGGGCGGCCCACTCTATCTGCAACGCCTGCTGGCAAATCCAACACCCGAAATTTTGGTGGCGGAGACTGAATTGCAGGGCCCAGTGGGTGAGCGCAATCTCTATGCCTTGCATCCGCGCGGCCGCATTTTGTGCCTGCCGAAAACGCTTGATGGCTTGCAGCGCCAAGTCGCATCCCTGTCAGGCACTGGCAATATTGCCGTAATCGGCGC
>JAYTIG010000678.1:0-2696 GCA_043731995.1 Hyphomicrobiales bacterium | reverse complement strand
CGCGGCTGTTGGGCGACCAGGTGGGGCCTTCGTTGTGGAAGCCTTCCGTCAAAATGCGTTCGTTCGAACCATCGGGCGCCATCACGCCAATGCCGAAGCCGCCTGTGGCCTGGCGCGTGAAGGCGATATATTTGCCATCAGGAGACCACACCGGCGTTGAATAGCGGCCATTGCCGAAAGAGATGCGGTTCTGGTTCGAGCCATCGGCTCCCATGACATAGATCTGCTGGGTTCCGCCACGGTCTGACTCAAAGGCGATGCGGCTGCCATCGGGCGAATAGCAGGGCGCTGTGTTGATCGCGGGCACATCTGTCACCTGGCGCATCTGCTTGGAGCGCAAATCCATCTCGAAGATATTGGCGTTGCGGCCATCATCGCTTTCAAGGCTCATGATTACTTTCTGGCCATCGGGTGAAAAGCGCGGAGCGAAACTCATGTTGGGAAAATCGCCAACGATTTCCTTTTGCCCCGTATCGATGTTGTAAATGAAAACGCGGCTGGCATCCGTGCCAATGGCGGCATAAGTAATTTCCTGCGAGGTGGGCGAGAAGCGCGGCGTGAGCAAAATCTCCTTGCCATTGGTCAGCGTGCGGGCGTTGAAGCCATCCTGATCCATCAGCGCCAGTTTTTTCACGCGCGCATTTTTCGGGCCGGTTTCATCCACGAACACCACGCGGGTATCGAAATAGGGAGCAAAGCCGGTGATCTTGTTATAGACCATGTCGGCCACCTTATGCGCCAGGCGCCGCGACAGCTTGGCCGGGGCCGAGAAGCTGGAACCTGCAAGGAAAGCTTGCGTGTTCACATCATAAAGCTTGAAAGCCACTGTCATCCTGTCACCAGATGTCGAAACGGTGCCCACCACGATGGCCTGGGCCTTCACTTGCGTCCAAGAGGCGAAGTTGGGCATCTGGTCAAAAGCAGCGATTTTTTCAATGAAGCTTTCGGGCGGCAGCGGTTTGAAATAGCCCGAGCGCGCCAGGTCACCAGCGACAATGCCGGAAATTGTTGCGGCATCATTCTCCGAGCCTGCAGCGGCGATGAAAGGTGTGACGGCCACAGGCAAAGGGTCAATCTTGCCGCCCGTCACTGTGCCCGTAACGGCCATGGCTGGTGCGGCCCAAGCCGCAGCCATGGCGGCCATGGGGTAAACCAGAAGGTTGCGACGGTTCATCTTCATTGCAAATCTCATTAGCCTGTCAGCCGTGTGGGGTTGAAATCAATCACATTGTCTTTCCACTGATCATACTGATCCGCGGGCAATTGGTAAGGGGCGCATTCGGCAATGGCCGAGATGGCCGCGCGGGCGGTAGCCTGGAACACCGGGTCATCGCTGCCGCCTTGCACTTCCGGCTGGCCGCTCAGGCTGCCATCAGGGTTCAGCGCGAAATGGATGGGCCCAGACACATTCACCTCGCGCGCGGCGGGCGGGATGGTGAAGCATTCTTTCACGCGCGAAATGAGCGCTGCGGCCAGCGTTGCGGTGTCGGCACTATCGGCACCCTGCTGGTTCTTGTCAGAATGCTTGGGCGCGCCGGTCTTGTCATTAGGCTTGGCCGGGGCGGTGTTTTCGCCGGCAATCTTGTTGAGCTGGGCTTGTGCGTCCGCCAAGGCTTGAGCAAGCTTCTTTTTCTCGTCAGCCTTTTTCTTGTCCTCGGCCTTCTTCAATTCCTCGGCCTTTTTCTTGTCGTCAGCCTTCTTTTTTTCATCGGCCTGCTTTTGCGCATCTGCGATGGCTTGGGCTTCATCGGCCTGCTGTTGCAGCTCTTTCTGCTTTTGCTCGTCGGCTTTCAGCATCTGGTCCAGCGCCTTGGTATCCGGCTTGGGCGGCGGGGGCTGGGTGGGTTCATGCGAGGCCGTGTTCACCTTCTCATCCACCTTGGGGGCGGGCGGAACATCCTTGGTGATATTGGTTTGCTTGTCGGCCGGGGTGGCCGTGTCTGGCGTTGGATCTTTGGTTTGTGCCGTCTTCTGCGTCTTGTCAGAAATTACCGCGCTGATGTCGACCTGGATAGCTTCCGGCGGTTTCACCTCAAAGGCTTTGGGTGTGGGCAGAACGACAAGCGCCGCCAAGAGAATGGCGGCGTGAAAACCCAGCGATATGGCGAAGGGCTTTTTCATGCGATCAGGGCGATTGCCTCTTTTCAGCAGGGCCGGTGACCAAACCAATCTTGGTATAGCCCGCCTGATTGAGCACGCCCATCACTTCCATCACCGCGCCGTAGGGCACGTTGGTATCAGCGCGCACCATCAGCTGTTCCTGATTGCCGTTTTTGGCCAGGGCTTGCAGCTTGGGCGCCAATTCATCCAGTTTGATTTCGGTGTCTTGCAAGTGAATGGTGCGGTCTGCACTTACCGAAACGGTGAGCGGTTCCGTTGATGTATTGAGTTGCTTGGCCTGCGTCTTGGGAAGCTCGATGGGCACACCCACCGTCATCAGAGGTGCGGCCACCATGAACACGATCAGCAACACCAGCATCACATCCACCAAAGGTGTCACGTTGATTTCGCTCATCGCGCCATGACGGGATTGGCGGCGCGAAGAACGCCTGGAATAGCCGCCTGATTTTATGCCGCCCGCGCCCATCAGCGGTTATGCCCGCTCATCAAGCTGGCGCGAGATGATGGCCGAAAACTCATCGGCGAAATTCTCAAGCCTGGTTCCGATCTTGGCTGCATCGGAGGAATACATGTTA
>JAYTIG010000677.1:0-2709 GCA_043731995.1 Hyphomicrobiales bacterium | reverse complement strand
CTCGTCGCCGCAAGGCGGCAGACTATGGTGATAAACGGCTCGCGCAATAAACCATTCGGACCCGGGGGCAGTACCCGGCGCCTCCACCAAAGCCGATTTCTCAATTCGGCGCCGCAAGGCCGATTGAAGACAATCGGCTTTGATGGGGGCGAAACAGGATCGACGAGGGTGTAAAGGTGAGTTTTTTGCCCGTGATGATACCGACGTTATCGGGTCGTTTCATAGTTGCAAACGATAACTTTGCACCGGTTGCTCTCGCTGCGTAAGCAGTGCGAAATACCGAAATCTAAAGCCCTTTGGCTTTGCAGTTAAAGGCGGGGTTCGCTGGCACCTGGCAACAGAAGCCAGCACTTTCATTTCCGGGTTTTTCCGCACATGCCCCTGCTTCAATCTGCCAGCTCTGATGGTGTCACCACGATCACCCTCACCCGCGCCGATCATGCCAACGCGTTGAGCGAAGCGATGCTCCAGGCTCTCGACATGGCAATTCAACGAGCCGATGCGGATGAAGCGAGCCGCGTGATTGTCATAAGAGCTGAGGGCAAGATATTCAGCGCGGGCCATGATCTGGCTGAGATGCGCCAGCACGAGGACAAAGCCTATTTCGACGCCCTCTTTGCGCGCTGCTCCGAGTTGATGCTTTCGATCCGCCTAGCCAAAAAACCAGTGATCGCCATGGTGCAGGGTGCTGCCGTGGCGGCGGGCTGCCAGTTGGTTGCATCCTGCGACTTGGCCTATGCCGCAGAACACGCCAAGTTTGGTGTCAACGGCATCAACCTCGGCCTGTTCTGTTCAACGCCTTCTGTGGCTCTCTCCCGCGCGATTCAGCCACGCCAGGCACTGGAACTGTTGCTGACCGGCGACTTGATTTCCGCCCACCGCGCAGCGCAACTGGGGCTAATCAACGCAGTTTTGCCCGCTGATCAACTGCAAGCACATGTAATGAAAGTGGCGGCCGCCATCGCCGCCAAGCAACCAGAGGCCATTGCACTGGGCAAGCGCCTGTTCTGGCAGCAATTGGGCATGGATGAAGCTGCCGCTTATGCCAAGGCTTCAAATTGCATGGCCGAAAACATCGGTCTTCGAGAAACCCAAAGGGGCATCGACGGATTTCTGGCCAAGCCAAGCAGATGAGCACTGCGGGCTCACCCGAACCTAGCAACAGAACCAGCATTTCTCTTTTGCGCAAGCCGCGCTAAGCTGGAGCCGAAGGGGCTGACGATGACACTCCAGGAAGTCCTGCAAATTCTCGGCGGCGTTGGCGTAATCGGCTCACTGATTTATGTTGCGATCCAGATTCGCAATAATGCCAGGGCGGTACGCGCTGCGACGTATCATCAGATATCAATCGCGATGACGGGCGCACTGTTCAACATGGCCAATAATGGCGAACTTGCAGATCTCGTCTTGCGTGGCGGCGACGACTTTGACGTGCTGACGCGTTTGGAAAAGGCCCGCTTCCGTTTTCACGCCATGTTTGTCTTGAGCTTCAATCAAAATGTGTTTCAACAACGCAAGATTGGCGCGTTGCACAACAGTGATTGGGATTCCTTCAGCGCCGATCTTATCGCCTATTTTGACATGAATGGGGCCAGACAGGCGTGGCCAACCTATAGGCGGCGCTTCAACCCCGATTTCCAGGCGCATGTTGAAGCCATTGTGGCCAAAGCCAACGATCAACACAGCGTGGACATGAATGCCACATCACTTCCAGGCTGAAACGGCGAGAAAGAAGCTCAGTTTGGTAGCTGTCAGAAGCACCCAACTGTAGTATGTCAGTCGAATCGAAATTTCGAGTGTGAGACCCTGATGCCTGAAGACTTAATGCGATATGACCAGCTTGCGCAAAACGCCCTGCGTGGCGTTGTGCGTGATGCTTTGCGCAAGGTTCTCAAGTCTGGCCTGCCGGGCGAGCATCATTTCTACATCCAGTTCAATACCCGGTTTCCAGGTGTGTCGATCGGCGAGCGGCTGTTGCACCGTTATCCACGCGAAATGACAGTGGTGTTGCAGCACCAGTTTTTCAATCTCATTGTGCTGGAAGACCGGTTCGAGGTTGAGCTGTCGTTTGACAATATTCCTGAAAAGCTGATCATCCCCTTCGCGGCGGTGAAGGGCTTCCTGGACCCGGCCGTACAATTTGGCCTTCAATTTGAAGTCGTTCAGGCGGAAGACCAGCCTGCGCCGCCAAAACCGTCTGATGAAAAGCCCAAGGATGAAGGTGACGACAAGTCAAAGGAGCCAGCGGCCGGTGATGAACCAAAGGTGGTTTCGCTTGATGCCTTCCGCAAAAAGTAAGTTTCTGGCTGCCTTGCTGGCGCTGTTTGTCTTTGGCCCGGCATGGGCTGGGCCAGACCCGGCCCACGAAGATTCGCCATTGGGATCTTTGATCGTGCGCGAAGTGGGTCCCGGTGAAAACATCTTTCAAATGACGGCGAAGCGATTGTTCGGCACTCAGAAGACACCAGCCCGCATGAAACCGGAAGCCGTTGGCACTTACGCCCTGGGTTGCCTTGCGGGTGCACAGGCCCTGCCAATCACTGGCCCCAGTTGGCAGGTAATGCGCCTGTCGCGCAACCGCAATTGGGGCACGCCGCAGCTCATTACCTTCTTGGAGCGTATCTCCGCCGAAGCCAAGGCCAAGGCAGGCTGGAACGGTTTCCTGGTGGGCGACATGGCCCAGCCGCGTGGCGGCCCAATGCTTTCCGG
>JAYTIG010000676.1:0-2710 GCA_043731995.1 Hyphomicrobiales bacterium | reverse complement strand
GCATGGAAACCACCACCTATTATGCCCGCACCCTGAAGAATGACTGGCCGCTGGCCATGGATATTCTGGCCGACATCTTCACCTCATCGGTTCTCGATGAAGACGAGATGGAGCGTGAACGCGATGTGATCCTGCAGGAAATTGCGGCGGCGAAAGACCAGCCGGATGACCTGGTGTTTGAGCTGGCGCAATCGGCTGCCTATGGCGGCCATCCGCTGGGCCGCAGCATTCTTGGCACCGAGGAGTTGGTAAAAACCATGACGCGCGAGCAGATGCTGGCTTGGCGCGACAGGAATTATTGGGCCTCGCGCATGGTGGTGTGCGGCACAGGAAATGTCGAGCACGCCGCCTTTGTGAAGGAGGCCGAACGCCATTTTGGACATTTGCCGCAAGGCCATATGCCACAACGCCAGCCGCCGCACTTTGGCGCTGAGGCCATGACGGAACAGAAGCCGCTGGATCAGACGCATTTGGTGCTTTCCTTCCCGGCGCCGAATTACCGCGACCCGCGGGTTTATCAGCTGCAGGTTATGGCCAGCATTTTGGGTGGGGGAATGTCTTCGCGCCTGTTCCAGGAAGTGCGAGAAAAGCGAGGGCTTTGTTACAGCGTGTTTGCTTTTGGCACGACTTATGAAGACACTGGCCAGCTTGGTGTTTATGCCGCCACCTCGCCTGATCATACACCTGAGTTGATCAATGTGACGGCGGATGTCATGCATTCCATGATGGATGAGATCACACCCAAGGAGATTGACCGCGCCAAGGCGCAGCTCAAAACCTCCATTGTGATGAATCTGGAAAGCGCGTCTTCGCGTGCCGATCAGATTTCCCGGCAGTATTTGGCTTTTGGCGAAGTGCCAGAGATCAAGACGCTGATTGCCAAGATTGAGGCCGTGACTGCCGAAGAAGTGAAGACGCTGGCGGCGGATATTTTCGGCGGAACCGTGCCTTCGATGAGTGCAGTTGGCCAACTTTCATCGCTTGAAAGCCATGCTGCCTTGGCGGCGCGCTTCAAGCGCAAAAGGTAGAACCCTGTTTCTCTTTGCCAAGCCGCAGGCGGTTTCGCCCATCATGGGCGAAAAGTGTTTCCTGCGGGCGCCCGAACAAGGTGACTTTGCGCCTTGGGTTGCGCTGCGCCAGCAGAGCCGCGACTTTCTGGAAAAGTGGGAGCCAAGCTGGACGGCAGAGGAATTTTCCCGTTCCGGGTTTCGCTATCGCTTAAGGGTCTACTCCTCTCGGGCGCAGGAAGACCAGGCCTATGTCTTTTTCCTTTTTGACCTTGCATCGCAGGCGTTGATAGGTGGGCTGACATTAAGCCATGTGCGGCGCGGCGTATCACAATCAGCAACACTGGGCTATTGGGTCGGAGAGCCTTTCGCGCGGCAGGGCTATATGACAGATGCAATCAAGACCATCATCCGCGAAGCCAGGCCGCGCTTTGGCCTACACCGGCTGGAAGCCGCTTGCCTGCCGCGCAATGAGGCCTCTCGCCGTTTGTTGCTGAGATGCGGGTTTGAAGCCGAGGGCTATGCGCGGCAATATGTGAAAATTGCCAGCACGTGGGAAGACCATCTGCTCTTTGGGTTGGTGGTGCCTTAAAAAGGAAATTGCCGCCTTTGGCGCAGGGCCAAAGCAGGGCTAGATTGCAGGACATGATTCGGGGCTTACACAGCGCAAAAAGGGCAATCTTCTGCACGCTTTTGTGCGCCCTGATTGTGTTGTTTGCGCCGGGTGGGGCCAGTGCAGCCGATGGCATGATCCCGGTTGATGATCAGGCCAATGGGCTTGATCTTGCCAGTTTGCGCAATCCCATCGTTTCGCAACGTACGGATATATCGGTGCAGGGCCCACAGGAAAAAAGCCCGGTGACGCTGACGGCAAGTGGGCCTGGGCCGAGTTACTACTGGTCGCTTTATTCGTTCCAGAACAGCACCAACCATCCGCTGTCTGTGGTGATGACGTTCAAACCCACCAAGAGCCAAGCCATGAATGCCATTGGCGCGGTTTTGACGCGAGATAATGTGAAGCTGGTGCTCAGCATGCAGGGCGCCATGCAGATTGCCCGCTTCCAGATTGCCGCCAATGACTCGGCCAATGTTGCGGTGGAAAGCCTTGAGCCTGATCTCAAGGCCACGTTGTGGCAGGCCAAGGCCTTTGATGCCGCAGCTGACCTCTGGCAAAGGCCGGGTGCGGCACTTCCGACATCTGCGAATGGCGGGACATCCGAAGCTTCCATTCTTGCCTATTTTTTGGGGCTGGTGGAAGGCATGATGTTTTTGGTTTTTACTGGATTGCTGGCTTTGTGGGGCTTTCGTCCGCACCGGGCCACGCTGGCGGGATGGCTCTTTGTTGCAGCGTCCATGCTCTTCATTGAAAGCCATGGCGGCTATCTTGCAAGCCATCTGAGCCTTGCGTCTGCCTCCAACATGTCTTGGAAAGTTGCCACTGAAAGCTTGATGGCGGGCAGTTTGGCCATTTGCGTCCTCGCCTTTTTGGGCGTTTCACCACTTGGTTCTGTTCTCGGCATTGCCATGCTGATCGCTGCGGGATTGGCCTGCGCCAACGTGATTTATGGCGTGGTGGAACCGGCGCTGGCCAGCCTGATTGCCAAGGCCGGGTTTGCGGCTCTGACGGTTGTGGGCCTTGCCGCCACCGCGCGCGCGCGCAAACGGGCCAAGATGATTGTGGATCCGCATTTGCTGTTCTGGTT
>JAYTIG010000675.1:0-2714 GCA_043731995.1 Hyphomicrobiales bacterium | reverse complement strand
GCTCGACATGACGCTGAAGGATGTGGAACGCATCCTCTATTTCGAAAATTACATTGTGGTTGAACCGGGCCTCACCCCGCTCAAGCTGCACCAGCTTCTGGGCGAGAATGAGTATCTCAAGGCCCAGGAAGAATATGGCGAAGACAGCTTCACCGCTGCCATCGGTGCAGAAGCCGTGCGTGACATGCTGAACGCCATCAATCTCGACCAGCTCAAGATTTCGCTGCGCGAAGAGTTGAAGGTGGCCACTGGCGAAATCAAGCCAAAGAAGCTGGCCAAGCGCCTGAAGCTGGTGGAGCATTTCATCGAATCCGGCAACCGCCCGGAATGGATGATCCTCACAGTTGTGCCGGTGATCCCGCCTGAATTGCGCCCGCTGGTGCCGCTGGATGGTGGCCGTTTTGCCACGTCTGACCTCAATGATCTCTATCGCCGCGTCATCAACCGCAACAACCGTTTGAAGCGCCTCATTGAGCTGCGTGCACCAGACATCATCGTGCGCAACGAAAAGCGCATGTTGCAAGAATCGGTTGATGCGCTGTTCGACAATGGCCGCCGTGGCCGCGTGATCACGGGCGCCAACAAGCGTCCGCTGAAATCGCTTTCTGACATGCTCAAGGGCAAGCAGGGTCGCTTCCGTCAGAACCTGCTCGGCAAGCGCGTGGACTATTCCGGCCGTTCGGTGATTACCGTGGGCCCGGAATTGAAGCTGCATCAGTGCGGCCTGCCGAAGAAGATGGCGCTCGAATTGTTCAAGCCCTTCATCTATTCACGCCTTGAAGCCAAGGGCCTGTCTTCCACTGTGAAGCAGGCCAAGAAGCTGGTTGAAAAGGAGAAGCCGGAAGTTTGGGATATCCTTGATGAGGTCATCCGCGAACATCCCGTGATGCTGAACCGCGCGCCAACACTTCACCGCTTGGGCATTCAGGCATTTGAACCAGTGTTGATTGAAGGCAAGGCCATTCAGCTGCATCCGCTGGTGTGCACCGCCTTCAACGCCGACTTTGACGGCGACCAGATGGCTGTGCACGTTCCACTGTCGCTTGAAGCACAGCTGGAAGCACGCGTGCTGATGATGTCCACCAACAATGTTTTGCACCCCGCCAACGGCCAACCGATCATCGTGCCGTCGCAGGATATCGTGCTGGGCCTCTATTACCTCTCTTTGATCAACGACAAGGAACCGGGCGAAGGCATGCTGTTTGGCAGCATGGCCGAAGTGGAACATGCGATCAACGCTGGCGCGGTAACGCTCCATGCCAAGATCAAAGGCCGCGTCACGGAAATGGGCCCTGATGGTAAGTTGAAAACCCGTGTGGTTGATACCACGCCGGGCCGCCTGAAGATCGGCGAGCTTCTGCCCCATTCGCAGAATATCTCGTACGACCTCTGCAACAAGTTGATGACCAAGCGCGAAATCTCCAAGATGATCGACTCGGTCTATCGCCACTGTGGCCAGAAGGAAGCGGTGATCTTTGCTGACCGCATCATGGGCCTGGGTTTCCACAACGCTTACAAGGCCGGCATTTCCTTCGGCAAGGATGACATGGTCATCCCCGCCACCAAGGAAAACCTGGTCGCCCAGACGCGCCTCCTTGCCAAAGAATATGAACAGCAATATTCCGACGGCCTGATCACCCAGGGTGAAAAGTACAACAAGGTCGTTGATGCCTGGGCCAAGTGCTCGGACAAGGTGGCCGAAGAAATGATGGCCGAGATTTCTGCTGTGCGCAAGGATGAGAAGACTGGCCGCACCAAGCCGATCAACTCGATCTATATGATGAGCCATTCAGGTGCGCGCGGTTCGCCCGCGCAGATGAAGCAGCTTGCCGGTATGCGCGGTCTTATGGCCAAGCCATCGGGCGAGATCATCGAAACGCCGATCATCTCCAACTTCAAGGAAGGCCTGTCGGTTCTCGAATACTTCAACTCCACCCATGGCGCCCGCAAGGGACTTGCCGATACGGCGTTGAAAACCGCGAACTCCGGTTATCTCACCCGCCGCTTGGTGGACGTTGCCCAGGATGCCATTATTTCCGAAACGGATTGTGGCACCAAGAACTACATCACCACGCGCCCGATCATTGACTCCGGTCAGGTGATCGTAACACTTGGTCAGCGTGTTCTCGGCCGAACTGCGGCGGAAAATGTTTTGGACCCGGCAACCGGTGCTGTCATTGCCGAAGTCGGCAAGGAAATGCTCGAAAGCCATGTTGAGCAGATCGAAAAGGCCGGTGTGACCGAAATCAAGATCCGTTCGGTGCTGACTTGCGAAACCAAGTTCGGCGTTTGCGCCACCTGCTATGGCCGCGATCTTGCACGCGGCACGCCTGTCAACATGGGCGAAGCCGTGGGCGTTATTGCTGCCCAGTCGATTGGTGAACCAGGCACGCAGCTCACCATGCGTACCTTCCACATCGGCGGCGCCGCCCAGGTGCTCGACGAGTCCTTCGTGGAATCAACATCTGACGGCACGTTCGATGTGCGCAACGTCACAGTGGCAAAGAACACGGCTGGCCAGCTCATCGTCATGGGCCGCAATGCCATCGTCGCCATCAAGGACGCCAAGGGCAATGACCGCGCCACTTATAAGGTGGGTTACGGTTCGCGCCTCTTGGCCAACACCGGCGATACCGTGAAGCGCGGCGTGCGCATCGCGGAATGGGACCCGTTCACCCGCCCTGCACTCACCGAAGTTGACGGCATTGTGGGCT
>JAYTIG010000674.1:0-7187 GCA_043731995.1 Hyphomicrobiales bacterium | reverse complement strand
CGTCTTTCTCAGAGGCGAAAACGACAGCAAATGCGGCGAAATGTCGGGAAAAAACAAGGCCTGTCGCAAAGTGGCAGTTCAATTCCGGCGCGGATTGGCATCATTGCGCAATGTTGCACGCCAGCCCAGACACCATGCGCCAGACCGCAGATTTCCTCAAACTTGCTTCCATCGAAGTGACCGCCAAGCAGATCGACAAGCTGCCGGTTCTGCAGCAGCATTTGGCTAAAAGCACGCGCGTTTTCATCGCATTGCTGGATGCAGGTGATGTTGATGGGCAAATCAATTTTGCTGGCGTGCTGCAACAGGCTGGCTATCAGGTGATTCCGCATGTGCCTGCGCGCTTTGTGCGCGACGAGGAAGATTTGAAGCGCCGCCTTGGGGCTTTTTCAAAAGCGGGTGTGACGCAAGTTCTAGCCCTTGGTGGCGGTGCGCCGCAGCCCATTGGCAAATATGACGCCGCCATTCAATTGATGCAAACCGGGCAGTTTGAAGCCCATGGCATCACCCGCATGGGCATTGCCGGCCATCCTGAAGGCAATCCCGACATCACCAAGATTCATGGCGAGGCCGTGTTGCTTGGAGCGCTGAGGCAGAAGCAGGCCTGGTTGAAAGAGAAAAAGATCGAAGGCTTCATTGCCACGCAATTTCTATTTGATGCTGAGCCGCTGGCCTATTGGGCCAAGGGATTGCGCGAACAAGGCATTGATCTGCCGCTTCATGTCGGCATTCCAGGCCCCGCTTCGATCAAGACATTGGTGCGCTATGCAGCCCTGTGCGGCGTGGGCCATTCTGCCCGCTTCATCCGCAAGCAGGCGCTGAACATCACCAAGCTGCTCACGGTTTCAGAGCCGACAGAATTTGTGGAACAACTCGCCAAGCTGCATTTCGAAAAGCCTGAACTGAAAATCGCCGGCCCCCACATGTATCCCTTCGGCGGCTTTGACAAGCTGTTCGTCTGGCAAGATCAGATGAAGGCCTGAGATTCAACCCTTCCTGAACAGCCCCACTTCACTGCCCTTGCGCGCGGCCTTGAGCAGGAAATCCCACGCATAGTTGGCGTAGGAACGGAAAACATAGACGTCGATCACGTTTTCTTCCACGATGTTGAACAGCGCGGCAATCTCAGCAAAGCGCACGCGGCGCACATAGCCAGGCGTGAAATCTCCATCGGTGAAATCGAGCGACGTGCTTTTCATCATCACTTCGCGCGCACCTTCGCCTTCAAGGCGGATGATGCAACGCATGTCTGACACATCAACTGCGAGTGAATGTAGGCCCGTCAGTGCCTTCGTGAGTTCAGCCGTCAGTTCTGCTGCTTTATCGCGCGCGCTGAGGATCAGCCACTGGTCTGGCGAAAGCCAAAGCACTTTGATGTCGCCAAAGCTGTGCGATGTGCGCGGCGTCTTCGGCAGATCAACACCAAGAATGGCTTTCACAACTGCCATGAACTTGCGGTCACTTGCAAACCCGCGCAAATCAATCATGCCGCGCGTGGTGATTTCGCGCAGATCAATATAGGTGTTTGCGGGCTCTGCGCGATTGGCGAGTGCGGATTCAAAAAATGGTTCAAGCATTGCGCGCTGCTCCAATATCCTTCCTTCTCCCCTTGCGGGAGAAGTTGCCCGACAGGGCGGATGAGGGGTCGCTCCGAACCGTAAGTTCGCTGTGGTTTAGTGCAGCGCGATCTCTCATCCGTCTTGCGCCTGCGGCGCAATCCACCTTCTCCCGCAAGGGGAGAAGGAAGCGCAGAGATGCGGTACGGCTATCCATTGATACGCCCTCCATCCTTGTCATAGAAAACCGTGTCGGTGATCTTGGCTTTCACCACCTTTCCGCCTTCAAGCGGGAACGAAATCGTCTCCCCCATGCGGGCACGGCCATTTTCGATGAGCGCCATGGCAATGCTGCGGCCCAGCGTGGGTGACATGTACGTGGAAGTCACTTGGCCGATCATCTTCATCGGCGGTTTGTCTTTCACCTCGGCCACGGCATAGGCGCCGTCAGGCAACACATCATTCGGCTCTTCAGTCAGCAAGCCCACCAATTGCTTGCGGCCTGGCCCCTTGAGATAGGTTTGCTCCAGCGAGCGCTTGCCGAGGAAGTCGGCCTTCTTTTTTGATACCATGCCGGACATGCCAACATCATCCGGCGTTGTGGTGCCATCGGTTTCATCGCCGATCACGATGTAACCTTTCTCGGCGCGCAGCACATGCAGCGCTTCAGTGCCGTAAGGCTCAATGCCAAATTCTTCACCCGCCTCAAGCAAGGCCTTCCACAGCGACAAGCCATTACCTGCTGGCGTTGCAAGTTCGTAGGACATTTCGCCAGAGAAGCTGATGCGGTAAACCCGCACCGGAAAGCCGCCCAACTTGCCGGACTTGAACGACATATGCGCGAAGGCCTCGTTGCTCACATCAAAATCCGGTTCCAACTTGGCCAACACATCGCGCGCGTGTGGGCCTGCGAGGGCAAACTGCGACCACTGCTCTGTGACAGGCGTGACGAAAACTTTGTAATGCGTCCACTCAGTCTGCAGCCACTCTTCCAGCCAGGCGGCAATGCGGTCCGCCCCGCCCGATGTGGTGTGCATGATGAAATGATCGTCAGCGAGACGCACCGTGACACCATCATCAGTGAGGAAGCCCAGCTCATTCATCATCAGGCCGTAACGGCAGCGGCCAACCTTCAAAGTTGAATAGGTGTTGGTATACATGCGGTCGAGGAACTCTGCCGCATCCGGCCCCTTGATCTCGATCTTGCCGAGGGTTGAAGCATCCAGCAGCCCCACCTTGTTGCGCACGGCAAGAATTTCCCGCGTGATTGATTTATGCTTGTCTTCGCCCGCACCCGTGTAGGTGTAAGTGCGGCGCCATTGGCCCACGGGCTCCCAGGTTGTGCCCTTGTCTGTGTGCCACTGGAACACCGCCGTGCGGCGCACGGGCAGGAACAGCTCATTGGTGAGCGCGCCAGCAATCGCGCCAAAAGAATAGGGCGTATAAGGCGGGCGGAACGTGGTGGTGCCGATTTCAGGAATGCTCTTGCCTGTCGCTTCGGCCAGCACGCCAAGCCCATTGATGTTGGACGTCTTGCCCTGATCGGTGGCCATGCCGAAAGTGGTGTAGCGTTTTGTGTGCTCAACACTTTCATAGCCTTCGCGCTGCGCCAGTTCGAGATCAGCGGCGGTCACATCATTCTGGAAATCAATGAAGTGCTTGTTGCCCTCATTGTAGAGCCCGGTCGCTGGTGCAAACCAGAGTGACTCCAGCGCGGCGCGCTTGGGCTCTTTCACTTCGATCTTTGCTAGCTTTACAGCCTTGGCTTTTTTCAAAGCAGCTTTGGCCGCAGCCTCACCAGCGGCCTGCGCTTCGGCAATCGTATCAGCAACGCCCATCGTCCCATTGGCCGCGCCAATCGCCGCAATGCCAGCAGCATGCGTGTCTGGCCGGAAGCTTTGCAGCTCATTGTCAAACTTGATCTTGCCGCCATTATGCGCCCAGAGATGCAGCGCCGGATTCCAGCCGCCGGACATGGCGATGAAATCACAATCCACTTTGCGCTCGGTGATCACGCGGCCCTGGCCCTTGCGGTAGGCCGCAATCTTCACGGCTTTCACAGATTGCGTGCCTTCAACGGCGGAAATCACAGATGATAGCGAAACCGCAATGCCATCTTCCTGCGCGCGCTTGACCAGATCTCCATCAGGACGCGCGCGCGACTCAACAACCTGCACGTTCACGCCCGCCTTCTTCAATGCGAATGCGGTGAGGTAGGCATCATCATTATTGGTGAAGACGATGCCCTGTGTGCCCGGCGAAACGCCATAGCGGCCAATGAGGCCACGAACAGCAGAAGCCAGCATGATATTGGGGCGGTCATTATTGGCAAATGCGATCGGCCGTTCGAGCGCACCCGTGGCCATGATGACTTGCGCCGCGCGAATTTTCCACAAGCGTTGACGTGGCGCACCAGCGGCCAGCAAAGCCGGATCGTGATCAGCCACACGCTCCATCGCCATTAGATAGTTGTGATGATAATGGCCCACGACAGTGGTGCGCGTGAGAATATGCACATTGGGCATGGCCCCCAGCGCATCGGCAATGGGCTTCAGCCAGTCAGCGACGCATTCGCCATTGATCATGCCGGCAGTGAGATCAGCAATGCCACCCAGCACCGGGTTCTCATCCATCAACACAACTTTGGCACCGGCCTTGGCCGCAGCCTCGGCTGCGAGAATTCCAGCAAGGCCACCGCCCGCCACCAACACATCGCAATGCAAATGCATGTGTTCATAAGTGTCGGGGTCGCGGCCCGTGGCGGCGCGGCCGAGGCCCGCTACACGCCGGATGATTGGCTCATACACATGCTTCCAAAAGCTCTGCGGCCATTTGAATGTCTTGTAGTAAAAACCGCCGGGGAAGAAGCGTGAGAGTTTGGAATTGATCGCACCAATATCAAACGACAAAGAGGGCCAGCGGTTTTGGCTTTCGGCGACCATGCCGGGATACACTTCTGTCTGCGTGGCGCGCAAATTGGGCTCATGCCGGGCATCAGCGCCAACGCCCACCAACGCATTCATTTCCTCTGAACCAAGGCCAACCACACCGCGCGGGCGGTGATATTTGAAGCTGCGGCCGAAGAGTTTCTGGCCCGAAGCCAACACGGCAGAAGCCACTGTGTCTCCGGCAAAGCCTTGCACATCGTGGCCATCAAATGAGAAGGTGACGCGGCTGTTGCGGTCAATGCGGCTGCCGCCCTCAACCAGGCGATAGGGATTTCCGGTCATTTCGCTTTTTCCATCCGCTGCGCGCGTTGCGCGAAATAATCGGCCCAGGCTCCCTTGGCCTGCTTGATCACATCCGGCGGTGGCAATTCACTGATGCCATAAAACGCCTTGAACTCCATGCTCATCGTGTCGCGTGCCGCATGGAACCACTTGCCGCAGCCACGGTCACAGCGCACGCGTTCAAAATGCAACCCCTTGGGATTGATGCGCGTGAACAGATATTCACGCTGCTGCTCATCACTGATGCCCTCAGGGTTCGTTGTTGCAGGCCGCGCAATATGCGCCTGGCCGCCGAAATGAAAATCAGTCTCATCGCCGGAAACGCCGCAGACAGGGCAGGTGACTAGAAGCATCTGTTTCTCCTCAATGCGCCACGGCCGCGGAAACGCTTTCATCAATGAACCGGCCTTCGGTGAAGCGGTCCAGCGAGAAGGCCTCGGCAATCTTGTGCGGGCGGTCGTTGGCCAGCGTGTCGGCAAACACCCAGCCGGAACCGGGAATGGCCTTGAAGCCGCCAGTGCCCCAGCCGCAGTTCACATAAAGCCCTTCCACAGGCGTTTTGCCGATGATGGGAGAACGGTCACCCGTCATATCCACAATGCCGCCCCAGTGGCGCAACATGCGCAGGCGCGAGATGATGGGGAAAGTTTCAATCAACGCATTGATCGTGTGTTCCAGCGCCGGGAATGAACCGCGCTGCGAATAGTTGTTGTAAGGATCAGTGCCGCCGCCGATCACCAATTCGCCCTTGTCGGATTGGCTCATATAGCCATGCACCGTGTTGGCCATCACCACGCAATCGATGACGGGCTTGATCGGTTCAGATACCAGCGCTTGCAGACACATGCTCTCAATCGGCATCCGCACGCCGGCCATGTCCATCACCGTCGACACATTGCCGGCGGTGACAACGCCCACCTTCTTGGTCTTGATCACACCGCGCGTGGTTTCAAGGCCGATAACTTTGTCGCCTTCGCGTTGAATGCCTGTCACTTCACAGTTCTGGATGATGTCCACGCCCATGTCATCAGCACCGCGGGCATAGCCCCAGGCCACGGCATCATGCCGCCCAGTGCCGCCGCGCGGCTGGTAATAGGCGCCGAGAATGGGATAACGGCAGTTCGGATCATCATTGATGATCGGCACAATCTCTTTCACTTCCGCAGGTGTGATCATGCGGCAATCCAGCCCCGCCAAACGGTTGGCATGGGCGGTGCGCTGGAAGGCGCGCAACTCGTGTTGCGTCTGGCACAGCATCAGCACACCACGTGGCGAGAACATCACATTGTAGTTCAACTCTTGCGAAAGTCCCTCATAGAGCGAGCGCGCCAATTCATAAATCGCGATGGATGGGTCCTGCAAATAATTGGAGCGGATGATGGTGGTGTTGCGCCCCGTGTTGCCGCCGCCCAGCCAGCCTTTGTCAACAACTGCGATATTCGTCATCTTGTGGTTCTTGGCGAGATAGTAAGCAGTCGCCAATCCGTGGCCGCCAGCACCAACAATCACGGCATCATATTCTGCCTTGGGCGTGGGCGAGCGCCAGGCCCGCTCCCAATCCTTGTGATAGTTCATCGCATTGCGGGCGAGGGAGAATATGGAATAGCGCGGTTTCTGCATGGTCAGGCTTTTATCAGAGCCTCCACCCTATCTCCAACCCTTTCCGACACGCGAAGAGGCCCATGCGACAAAGCGTTTGCTGCAACCTCGCGGGTTAATGCTATGAGCACGCCATGACCAGAAAACAGACACGCCTTTCCCTTATCCTTGCTGGCCTGGCCCTGCTCGGGCTGGCCGTTGGCCTTGTGCTTTTTGCACTCAGGGACTCCATTGTTTTCTTTTACACGCCCAGCGAAATGGCGATTAAGCAGATAGCACCCGGAACCCGCGTGCGCCTGGGCGGATTGGTGGAGCAGGGCAGCCTTGTGAAGGGCACAGACGGCGCTGTGACCTTCAAGGTCACCGACATGACCAAGACCATGCAGGTTAATTTCAAGGGCCTGTTGCCGGATTTGTTTCGCGAAGGGCAGGGCGTGGTTGCGGAGGGCAGCGCCAATGCTGACGGCACTTTCAAGGCCGAGTCAGTGTTGGCCAAACATGATGAAAAATACATGCCCAAAGAGATTGTCGACAAGCTGAAGGCCCAGGGCGTGTGGCGCGAAGGCAAGGGATAATCACCTTTTCTTTATAATACCCGCACATTTCCGTGATCTTGCCGCAATGTAAGGGGCCCTGCCCTTGAAATGCCACAACCATAACCAATCTTTCACAGCATCGTAATGGGCCGGTAAGCCATCGGCCATCAGATTCACGGCATCCCCCTAGTGAAGGAGTTTTCTCAAATGTCTCTCAACTTGTCTCGTAAAACCATTTTCGGTGTTGTCACCGCCGGCCTCTTGTC
>JAYTIG010000673.1:0-7193 GCA_043731995.1 Hyphomicrobiales bacterium | reverse complement strand
CCATTTGAAGCTGCGCCTGCCGGAATTTTTCCCGGCGGACAAATACCCCAAGCTGCATGCGCTTTCGCGGCATTGTGAAATGCGCGAGGAGTTTGATGCCGCGCGCATTGGCGCGAATGAGACAGTGCCGAAAAAACTATAGCGCCGCTTCAAGCTGCGGGATGATGTCATAATCCGCAGGGGTGAGGATGGAATGGCCACAGAGCAACATGCCTTCGCGGGCCTGCTTCAGCGCCTTGTCTTCAAATGTCGCCTGCAGGGCGTGGCGCAACATTTCAACATCACCCGCGCGGGTGACGAAAGGCAGGCCGGGAACCAGCGGGGAGCGCGCGATTTCGTGCAAGCCCTCCAAGAGATGTGGACGGTATTTTCCAGCCAGCGCCACGCACACGGCATCAATGGCACAAACATCCACCGTTTTCGCCTGCATGGCCGCCAGTGAATCAACGTGGCCGCCCGTGATTGTGGCAGGCGCAAAGAATTCACCGCTCTTGTTCAAATCTGCAAAGACGAGTTTCAAAGCCAGCATGCCGGACATGGAATCAGGGTTGTTGAAAGCCGGGCGGGCACCACGCAAATCTTCCAAGCCACATTTCTGCCGGGCAAAGACCACGCTCGAATAGCACGGCCCCACACAGCCATTCACGGCATAATGTGGCGTGGCAATTGCCTTTAATATCCCCTTGAATTCATGCGTGAAAGGATAACCACAAGTTTGACCAAAAAAGAGATTGGGGTTGCGCCAGAGACCGGAATAGTTGTCCCTGCGATCGAGCGCACCAGACAGGCCGGCATGGCGCGCAAAGCCAGCCCAGAATTCATCCGTGAACGGACGGATTTCCGGCCAGTCATACATGGGGAGCGAAGCTGCGGCAAACATGCTATTGGCCTTGTCGAATAGACCTGTGAGATTATACAAAGGCCAAGGTTTCGCAATCATCCATGTTCAACGCCAAATTCTTTTCACGTATCGAGTGGCCCACACTTAGCCTCATCATCATTGTCTATGCCGTGCTGGCCGCCTTGGTTTGGTTTCATGCCAGTTTGCCCTGGTATGTGATCCTGCTGGTTGGCGCCTATGCGGCGGCCCTGCATTCGTCCTTGCAACATGAAGTGTTGCATGGCCACCCCACACGCTCGCGCGTTGTGAATGAGGCGCTCGTGTTTCTGTCACCGCAGTTCTGGCTGCCTTATGGGCGATACCGTGACTTGCATTTGCAACACCACAATGATCTCGAACTCACCTGCCCGGTGCATGACCCGGAATCCTATTATCTGCTGCCCGATGTCTGGGCTGCAACGCCCGGTTGGCGCAAGGCGCTTTACCAGTTCAACAACGCCTTGTTTGGGCGCATGTTGATTGGGCCCGCCGTCAGCATTGTCCAATTTTGGGGCGCGGAATTCGCCGCCCTGGCCAAGGGCCGAAAGGAAGGACGCATCTGCTGGCTGGGTTTTGCGATTTCCTGCTCCATCATCATCGCTTATATTTTGTGGTGCGGCATGCCGTTTTGGCAATATTATGTGCTGATTGCCTATCCTGGAATTTCGCTGGCGCTGGTGCGCTCCTATTGCGAACACCAGGCGGCGGAAGATGTGGGCCACCGCACCATTCTGGTTGAGGCCTCGCCATTCTGGGCCCTGTTGTTCCTCAACAACAACCTGCACATTGCCCATCATGAGCGGCCGCAAATTGCCTGGTATAAATTGCCGGCCTTTTATGAAGCGGAACGCCAGCGGCTGTTGCTGCGCAACGGCAATTATCTGAAACTCGGCTATGGCCAGATTTTTCGCAACTATTTCTTCCATGCCAAGGAAGACTTGCCTCACCCCAACCTCAACTGGCTGAATCACAAGTGAAGCCGCAGTTCAGTGTGGTGATCCCCACGCGCAACCGCGAGCATTATCTGGCTGAAGCCGTGGCCAGTGTTTTGGCGCAAGCGGAAGTGTCGCTGGAGTTGCTGGTGGTGAATGATGGCGATGCGCTCACGCTTTCATTTGCCGATCCGCGCGTGCGCGTGCTCGACAATGGCAAGCGCACCGCTGTTCCGGCGCGCAATCTTGGCGTTGAACAGGCACTTGGTGATTTCATTGCCTTCCTGGATGATGATGATTACTGGATTGACGGGCATCATCTGGCAAAGGCTCGTGAAGCTTTTCAACAGCACGCGGATTTCTATTTTGCCAATGGCGAGATGAGTTTTCCAGACGGTTCTGTGAAACTGTTTGACCGTGACGCGACGTTGAAATCATTAGAGCACGACAACACAATTCTGATTTCTGCCGTGTGCTATCGCCGCGCCATCCATGAAAAGCTGGGGCGCTTTGATGAGAGCATTCCCTATTATTGGGATTGGGATTGGTATCTGCGGGTGGCGCGCGGGGGATACAAATTGCACCACCAAAGCCAGCCCGCCGTGTGCATCCGTGTGCATGAAGGCAACATGTCGGCTGCCAATGATGCCGCGCGGCGGGCCAATTTGGATGCCTTGGAAGCCAAGCACAAGCTGGCACCGATTCCCCTCAAGAACCATACAGATTTCGTTTAACTTATTATAATTGTTCTATTTTTCTTCGTTAACGAAAAATTAACCGCTTATTTCTTGGCTTTTTCAAAGCGCGATTGAAAATAGCCCCGAAAAATAAGGGTTTTCAGCGCCTTTCCAATTCGTTAATTTAGCAGCCATCTTGATTCGCCAACAAAAGGAGAGAACCATGGCTGACGAAAAGATTGTGACCATTGCGTTGACGAAGATTTCCGCTGATCTTGCTGAGAAGCATGAAATGTCGAAGAAAGCCACCGCGGCTTTCTTGGGTGATTTCGTTGAATCCGTTGTGAAGCACCTCAAGAAGGGCGCCAAGGTTCGCATCACCGGCCTTGGCATCTTCCAGGTCAAGAAGCGCCCTGCCCGCCTCGGCCGCAACCCGCTGACCGGCGAGCAGATCAAGATCAAGGCTTCCAAGAAGCTGGCCTTCCGCGCCGCCAAGGAAGTCAAGGAAGCGATCTAATCGCCTTTCCGATTTCTTAAATTCAAGCCCCGCCCGAAAACGGCGGGGCTTTTTATTTTTGGCGCTGATAGATGAGAATGTCACCTTGTTCTGAGGCGAGGCGATAGTTCTGCCACAGCGCCGCAAAGCGTGGGTCTTCATTCCAGAACTTCAGGAATTCAAAACTACCCATGGCTGCGCGCTGGGCCTTGGTGTTGTCGATGGCGACAAGATCGGGCTTCAGATTGGCAAAATCTTCCATCGTCCAATCCAGCGCTTTGGCCACGATGGGATCATGAGTGCTTTCACCCGGCTTCCAGTGGTCACTCACATACGGCACCAGCCATTGTGTGGGCAGGCGTGAAGCCCAATCCAAATGTTGCTCCACCACATAGGGGAAAGCGTGAGCGAAGCGGTTTGATGCGATAAAGATGGACTGCACTTCTGGCCCGCGCAGTGCTTCGATGCGCGAGCTGATATCGCGGTTCTGTTCATATTCTTGCGGTTCTGAGACGAGGAGTGCGAGCGCTGCGAGACCGATAGTGGCCGTCGCCATGGTTTTAAAGCGCGGGCTTGCGAAACCGGCTTGCAAACTTGCGGCGCAGGCCAAGAGCGCAAAAATGGTGGCGGGCAGGATGTGATAGGTGAAGCCCTTGTTCTGCAAGAAGTAGGAAACAAGGAAACCCAAAGCGGCAGCCCAGTAAATTTGCACCCTCTTGTCTGCGATTCCCAAAAAGCCCAAGGCCATGAAAATCACGGCCCATTTGGCATCCATCAACACCACAGGCAGCGGATAGCCGTAGTAAGGCAGATAGGCTGTGCGGCCCAGGCCAATGATCCCGCCAAAGAACTCCGGTGTGAAAATGGCAATCGCCGCGCCATAGGCCAAAACGGCGGCCAGTGCCGCGGCATTTTCCACCGCGACAGCCTGGCGCCAATTGCGTTGCTGAAAGCAAAGCGTGGCTTCAACACATAGCGGTGCAAAAATGGCATGTGGCTTCAGCGCAATCGCGAGGCCCGCAGCCGCGCCAACAAGCACACGCTCCCATCCCTTGGCCTGCGGCGCGTGCTGCATCCGCAGTATCACCCAGGGCAGAAACAGCAGCACCATGAAATGCTCACGCTGGCCGAAATTGTTGCCGGGCGCGAAGAGCAGAATGGCCGAAGTGGCAAGCAACATCAACGCGCGGCTGGAACGCACCTCAGTCATCGCATAGCGCCAGCACAGGGCCAGCACTATGGCCGTTATGGCAAAAAGATAGCTGTAGAAACAAGCGACGGAAGCCAAGCCTGTGCGTTCGGCGAGCCAAACGGGCGGCACCACCAGCCACATGCCCAGCGGTGGGTTCACTTCCACAAAATCGAGATAGAGTTTCTTGCCATGCAGCAGGCCCTGGGCCACATAGAGATACCAGGCTGTGTCATGGATCAGGCTTGACTGAAAACGAATGAATATCTGCGCCGCAAACAGCAGCGCAACCAGGCCCATAGGCAAAAGCCTGCGCGGCATCACACCGCCTGATGGCGGGTGAAAATATGAGTGCGCGCCAGCCAGAAGGAAAAGGCCGGAATAATCGCCACCACAGGCACCATGGCCATGGCTAGCGGCAGGCCTTCAACCTTTGTCACCCAATAGACGATGGATTGATTGAGGGCGAAAGCGATGGAAGACATGGCGAAGAACTTTGGCGCTGACGTTTTCAGTTTGTCCTTGGCACCGAAGGTCCAGGCCCAGTTGCCGAAGTAAGACCAAAGTGTTGCCACAATAAAGGCCGCAAAATTGGCGCGCAGCGCCTCAAGCGTGGCAAAGTGGTTGAGCCCCAGCGCCACCAGCACGTGGAGGCCTGTTGCCACAACGCCGACAGAGGCGAACTTGGCCAGTTGGCGGAAGAGGTTATGCATCAGGCGCGCTTGGCTACCGCCATGAGTGAAACGCCAATCGGCAACGGAATGCGGCCTACCAAAGAGCTCTCAGCCCCGAACACCGCTTTCAGCATGCTGTTGGCCGCTGGGCCGGGCATGGCATCATCAGCCGACTCTGTAATGCCAAGTGCCTTGCGCGCCAGACGCAGACCCGCAATCAAAGGGAACAGGAATGTGTTGAAATAGGAAATGCGCACGGGCTCCAGCCCTGCCTTGCGCAAGGTCTCATTGAGCGAGGCTTTGGTATAGCGGCGGAAGTGATGATGGGTTTCATCATGCTTGCTCCACAGCCACGGCAGCGCAGGAACTGTCATGAACAGACGGCCACCAGGTGCCAACTGTTCGGCCAGCTTGCCCAAGCTTTCTACATCCCTCTCCACATGTTCAATCACATCAAAAGCGGTAACAACATCAAAAGAGCCTGCCTTGAAAGGAATACCGTCGGGCAATATGCCCGGCTTCACATTGATCGGCATTTTACTTTCAGCTATGGCGCGGGCCTCATCATCAAGCTCAAAGGCTTCAAGCTTGCCGAAACGCGAAAGCATGGCGAGATTGCCGCCCGTGCCGCATCCGGCTTCCAAAACCCGCAGGTTCTTCTTCGCCGGAGCAAAGCGCGTGATTACCGCACTGATGATCTTGCGGCGGGCGACGAACCACCAGTGATTGCCTTCGAGATGATCGAGGCGTTGATAGACGCTGCGTTCCATGTGTTCCCATCCATCCGAGAGTTCTGGCCATCAAGGCCCATTGTTTCGCGCACCAGATAAAGCGGGCGGTTGCGCACTTCATTGTAGATGCGCCCGACATATTCACCCAGAATACCCGTTGCCACGATGTTGATTGAGCCCAAGGTGAGCACGCCAATCATCAGCGAGGCATAGCCCGGCACAGCGTTGCCATAAATCATGGTATGCACAGTGAGCCATGTGGCATAGATCATGGCGAAGACGCCGAGTGCTGCACCAAAATAGGTCCATATCCGAAGCGGCACGGTGGAAGAACCCGTGATGCCGTCAATGGCGAAGTTCCACAGTTTCCAATAGCGCCACTTGGTTGTGCCAGCAGCGCGGGCCTCGCGGCGATAATCAATGCCGATCTGCTTGAAGCCCACCCAGGCAAAGAGGCCCTTCATGAAGCGCGTCTTTTCCGGCAAGTGCTTCACGGCTTCCACCACGCGGCGATCCATCAGGCGGAAATCACCCACGTTGTCAGGAATGCGCACATCTGCGATCCAGTTGTGAATGCGGTAGAACAACCCAGCGGAAACGCGCTTTTGCACGTCATCAGTGTCGCGCGCGGCGCGGCGGGCATAGACAACTTCATAGCCTTCGCGCCATTTCGCAACCATTTGAGGAATGATTTCGGGCGGGTCTTGCAAATCAGCGTCAATCGGGATGACGGCTTGGCCGCGGGCGTAATCGAGGCCCGCGGAAAGAGCAGTGTCCTTGCCGAAGTTGCGCGAAAGGCTCAGCACCTTGATGCGGCCGTCGCGGGCACGGTGGCCAGCCAGGCTGACCAGCGTTCGATCTGATGATCCGTCATCGATGCAGACGATTTCAAAATCCGGTGTGACTTGCTCAAGAATGGGCACCAGGCGGCTGAAGAAGATGTCTGTGCCTTCTTCCTCGTTGTACATGGGCACAACCACGGAAAGCAAAGGTGCAGGCTGATCCGAGGCGCGGCGGCGCGGGCTATTCATGTTTCACTCTTACGCAAACTCACTGGCCCGATTTAGAGTCAGGGCGGTTAATTTTTGGTGCGGCGGCGAGAACAGATTGTTTGCAATCCGGCGGCTTAATTAACGAAGTTTGCAAATCGGCTTCGGGAGGCAGCGGTCCGCTTAGCAAAAAGTATGCTTGGCGCCATTGGTCTCAAAGAATTGCGTGCAGGCGAATGATGCGTGAATATTATTTGTAATTCAATATATTAGCTGATTTCTTAAAGGTTCCGAAGGCCGCGATCTTCGCCACTTGATGGACGAATTTTAACAATTCGTATGCCGGCCGCCCCGAATCCGCACAGCCTTGATGGCCAGATTGGATTGTGGACGGCACAAACCAGGAGACCAATATGAGGAAACTGACGCTTTCGATTTTTGCCACGGGAGTCTTTGTGGCATTGGCAAGCACTGCCATGGCCCAACCCATTGCCAAGGCCGCAAACCCGGATGCAGCTGCGGCTGACCAACTCATTGCCCCCGACGTCACCTCTGATCCTGCCCTCTTGCCAGACGCACAAGCAACGGCGCAGCCCAAGCTGAAGTTCAAGATCAAGGGCGTCAA
>JAYTIG010000672.1:0-2718 GCA_043731995.1 Hyphomicrobiales bacterium | reverse complement strand
TTGCCTTGATCGCCTCAAACCAGCGCTTGAGATTTGGAAAGTCTTCCAGCTTCTGCTTGTGGTTTGCATGCGGCACGATCCATGGATAGCTGGCCATGTCTGCAATCGAATAGGCGCCGCCCACGAATTCACGGTCTTCCAGGCGTTTATCCAGCACGCCATAGAGACGTGCGGTTTCCCTGGTATAGCGCTCCATTGCATAGGGGATTTTTTCAGGCGCATAGACATTGAAATGCCCGTTCTGCCCGGCCATGGGGCCAAGGCCGCCCACTTGCCAGAACAGCCATTGCATCACTTCGGTTTTTCCACGGATATCCTTGGGCAGGAACTTTCCAGATTTTTCCGCCAGATATTGCAGAATGGCGCCGCTTTCAAAAATACTGATCGGCTTGCCGCCATCAGCCGGTGCCTGATCCACAATGGCCGGCATGCGGTTGTTGGGTGAAATGGCCAGAAATTCCGGCTTGAACTGATCGCCTTTGCCAATATCCACCTTGTGGATGGTGTAGGGCAGGCCTGCCTCTTCCAGAAAAATCGTGATCTTGTGGCCATTCGGCGTGGGCCAGTAGTGCAGGTCAATCATCTAAGCGCACCATAAAATGCAACAAGCGAAGCTACATTTCGTAGCTCCGCTTGCAGATTTCAAGGGGTGGAGAATTATTCCGCCGCTTCCACTGAGTCTTCGTCATCCAGTTTGCGCGGGCGCAGAGCCAGTTCCTTCTTCAGCTCTTCAGCCAGAAGGAATGAAAGCTCCAAGGCCTGGGCTGCGTTGAGGCGCGGGTCGCAGAAAGTGTGGTAGCGGTCATTCAAATCCTCATCGCGCAAGGCGCGCAGGCCGCCGGTGCATTCAGTAACATCCTTGCCGGTCATCTCAACGTGAATGCCGCCCGCATGGGTGCCTTCGGCCTGATGAATGGCCATGAAGCCACGTACTTCCTTCAAGATGGAATCGAAGGGCCGCGTCTTGTAGCCAGAAGTGGATTTGATGGTGTTGCCATGCATCGGATCGCAAGACCAGACAACCACCCGGCCCTCGCGCTTCACTGCACGAATAAGTTCGGGCAGGTGCTTTTCCACCTTGTCCGCGCCGAAGCGGGCAATAAGTGTCAGGCGGCCTGGTTCATTCTCGGGGTTCAAGATGTCAATCAGCTTGATGAGTTCATCTGGTTTCAGCGATGGGCCACACTTCAGGCCAACCGGGTTCTTGATTCCCCGCGCAAATTCCACATGGGCATGATCGGGCTGGCGGGTGCGGTCGCCGATCCACAGCATGTGGCCGGACGTTGCGTAATAGTCGCCACTGGTTGAATCCACCCGCGTCATCGCCTGCTCATAGCCCAGCAACAGCGCTTCATGGCTGGTGAAGAAATCGGTGGAGCGCAGTTGAGGCGCGGTTTCCGCGGTGATGCCGCAAGCGCGCATGAAGCCCATGGCCTCCGTGATGCGCCCGGCCAATTCGCTGTATTGTTCCGAGGCCGGTGAATCCTTCAGATAACCCAGCGTCCACTGATGCACATGCTCTAGGTTTGCATAACCACCCTGGGCAAAGGCGCGCAGCAGGTTCAAAGTGGCAGCAGATTGGCGGTAAGCCATGATCTGACGCTCAGGATCCGGAATGCGGCCTTCCTTGGTGGCGGCTGAATCATTAACAATGTCGCCACGGTAAATGGGATATTCCACACCATCGATGGTTTCAGTGGGCGAGGAACGCGGCTTGGCGAACTGGCCCGCAATGCGGCCAACCTTTACCACAGGTTGTCCACCCGCAAAGGTGAGCACCACGGCCATCTGCAGGAATACGCGGAAAAAATCACGGATATTGTCAGCCGAGTGTTCGGCAAAGCTTTCAGCGCAATCGCCACCCTGCAGCAGGAAACCCTTGCCTTCTGCCACTTTGGCCAGTTTGCGCTTGAGCTTGCGAGCCTCCCCGGCAAAAACCAGCGGCGGGAAGCCAGCTAGATGGCCCTCCACAACCTTCAGTTTTTCCGCATCCGGATAATCGGGCATCTGCATCACGGGCAGATTGCGCCAACTATCGGGTGTCCACTTCGCAGCCATCACACAAACTCCATTGGAAAGCAGCCGATATAGTGCTTCATCCAGGTTAATGCCAGTATGCATTTTGCCTAGCAATAATCCATTAAGCGGGCTGTGTTAGCACAAGGCGGGATGGCGGGAGAGTAGTAGGAAATCGAGATGCAAGACTTTATTGCTTCGTTGAACCTTGCTGAAGTCCGGAATTTCCTGTTGACCGGTGATCCGCCCATTATTGTGCAGCTCTTGGCGCTGAATACCGTTTTGATGGTGCTTTTTCTCATCCGCCGCATTCGTGGCAAAGCAGGCCAGCGCATGCATGTGACCTATACGATGCAATGGATTCTGATGTTCGGGATTATGGGCGTCATCCTTGAGGACCAGTGGATTCCTTACTTTGACAATGGCAAAGCTCTCATCACCGACCGCTATCAGAGAGCCATCAACCCTTAACCGGCTGTCTTGGCGTGTGCGGCGCGTTTCTCTGCGGCAATAGACTCAACGGCTGATTTATAGGCCTCTTGCCTGTCAACATTCCAATAGCGCAAATTGTCGAGCTTGATGGGATCGCCCGTCACCGCACAACGCACATAATCCCCTTCGCGCAGGATTTGGAAATCAGCGTCGAGATAACGCAGTTTGGCTTCGCGCTGAGGCGGGATGGATTGGCCATGAAAGTTCATC
>JAYTIG010000671.1:0-2720 GCA_043731995.1 Hyphomicrobiales bacterium | reverse complement strand
ACCATAGCGCGATGACCCGCCGTGGAACTTTGGAAAATACGCCCATCACAATTCCACTCCATAAACCAATGCCCGGTTTTTCCATGCCGGTTGCGAATAAGATCAATTTCAAAGACCGGATAACCCCAATCTTCACCCTGTGTTTGCGAAACCGTACCCCGTACCAGCCAACGGGTTTCGGCCGCGCTGGCATCGGGCTGTGCACCAAAACGCAAAAGAAAGGGCGTGACAGATTTTTGCATGGCGGCCAGCGTCAACCGCCGACTTGCCGTGAGATCAAGAATTTTCGGACTGCCCGGAATTTCAATCACCACCGCGCCAAGTGCCGCACAAGACAGCGCATCATTTGCAGCGCGAAGCCCGTCGCTGGCATTGGCCACAGAAAGTAGAAGCATGCGTGCCGGGTCGAGGCCGAGTTCGAGAAGGCCTGTTGGTGAAAGTTCTCCGAATTCATGCGCTGAAAAATCCTGCCGGATCCACAGCAGATATTTGTCTGCAGCCACGCGGGTGGCAAGCCCCGCGACAAAACCCGTTGCCGCCACTTCATGGCTCATGGCAGAAAAAACTTCATGCAGAACCCCATGCTGAAGCCCACCTTTCAGGCAAAGATCAGCTGCACCATGCCCAAGCGGGGTGCGCATGGACGCGAGATCAGTGGCTTGTCTCAAGGGAGAGATTGGGGGCATTAAAAGAAATAAGAACAAAACAGGAACATTGTCAAGCGTTGGAAAAGCACCCCGAAAGACGAAGCGAAACACTTTCAGGTTTCATCGCCAATTTGGAAACGCCCAACACAGCGTTGGGTTATAAAGAGTTCAAGCCACTGTTAGAACGTGATCCGGTTCGCTCTTGGCAATTGGGGTCGCTGCTGCTTGCGGTGACCGTCGCTTATCTCGTATTCAGGCTGGCAGCGCACTGAGCCCGAAAGTTGCCAAGCACTTCCTCGAGACTTTGACCAACTTCAATCGACTCACCTTATTCCGTCACCCCGGCGAAGGCCGGGGCCCAGCTTTTGACTGTCGCAAATGTGACCAAGCTGGATTCCCGCCTTCGCGGGAATGACGAAGTGGGGTTGGATCAATTTAAGAGGATCAGCGTCTAATCCGCCAGTTCTATCGCGTCACTCTGCTGCAGCCAGAGCCTCTTGGCCATGCGGCCGGAAGCTTACCGCCGCGAGGAAGGCCCCCAGGCCCATGCCCGCCGCACCGATGTAAAGCCAAGCATAACTGGCGAAATGATCATAGATCAGGCCGCCTGCCAGTGGGCCTGTGGCCATCCCCAAGCTTCCGGCCATGGCCGTGCCGCCAATCATGGTGCCCATCATGCTGAGCGGAAAGTTTTCGCGCGCCAAAACTGAATAGAGCGGCATCACACCTGCATACGTGAAGCCGAACAGGGCGGCCACGGTGTAGAAACCGGGAAGCTGGTTCACAAAGGCATAGGCCAGCGCAAAGGCGGCTTGCGCGAGAAGGCCTGTCGCCAAGACAACCTTGGCGCCAAACCTGTCTCCGGCAAAGCCAAAGCCAATGCGGCCTGCCATGCCTGCAATGCCTTCCACCGCATAAATTGACGTCGCGGCAACCAGTGCAATGCCGCAGCTGATGGCATAGCTGACCGTGTGGAAGATCGGACCGGAATGCGTGGCACAGCAGAAGAAATTGGTGAGCGCCAAAATCAGGAAGGGCGGTGACAACAACGCTGCCTTCACCGACATCTGAGGTTCGCGGGCCGGGGCTGGTGCGCCTGCTGCTTGCGCCTCAAGTGCTGGTGGGCGGCGGATGAGGAAGGAGAGCGGGATCATGGTACAAACCACGATGGCCGAAAGGATCAACATCGACACGCGCCAGTCGTGGCGTGTAACCAACCAGGCAGCGAGTGGCGACATGGTGGCCGGCGCCAATCCGAACCCTGCCGAGACCAGCGAAATGGCGAGGCTGCGTTGGGTGTCGAACCACCCTGCCACTGCTGCCATTAAAGGCGCCATAATCGCAGAGGCCGCACCACCGACGCAAAGACCGAAGAGCAATTGGAAGACCAGCAATGATGTTGCCTGCGAAGCCAAGGCCAGCGCCACGGCCAGTAATACAGAGCCCGCGAGCACAACCAATTTCGGGCCATAACGATCTGCCAGTGCACCAGACATGAAGCTGCCAAAGGCCATGGCCAAAAAGCCGATCGTCATGGCGCTGGAAATGCCGGTGCGCGACCAGCCGGTGGCATCCACCATGGGTGTGATGAATATGGGAAGGGCAAACATGGCTCCAATGGCAATGCAGCCGAGAAAGCCGCCCGCCGCAACAATCACCCAGCGATAGGTTGCATTGTCCATCTGCTTCATCCTCTCATCGCCCGACTGCAATTCAATTGAAATCATCATAAGATTCCAAAGGCGTCAAGCTCTGTGCCCTTTGCCAGGCCGGACGCAAAAAGCCCTCCGGAAAAACCTAGCCGATTGTCATCAAACTGGCGTTGCCGCCCGCAGCGGTGGTGTTGATGGAGGTGGAAACTTCTTCCAGTGTCCAGGCTTTCACATAGGGCTCAGACTGCGCGAGAAGCACTGGGCCCGGCAGCGATGCAATGGCTGCGAGTTGCTTTTGCAAATCAACACCCTCGCCTTCCAACAATGCGCCAGCAAAGGGGCCCGCAGCCTGCCAGTTTTCCACCCATTCGATTTTGGCTTGTGATGCGCCTGCATTCCACTTTGCCCGCAGCGAAGTGGC
>JAYTIG010000670.1:0-7219 GCA_043731995.1 Hyphomicrobiales bacterium | reverse complement strand
GTTTTGAAACGGCTGAGGCGGCGTTGGCGGCCATTCCGGAACTGTCACAACGCGGTGGCCTGCGGCGCCCATTGAGGCTCTACGATGAGGGCCGGGCTGTATTGGATTTTGAACGGGCCGCGGCTTTTGGCGCAAGGTTCATAGCGATGTGCGAACCGGGTTATCCTGAACTTTTGCGCCAGGCCCCGGGGGCACCCGCCCTCATTTGTGTGAGTGGCAGATTGGAGCTTTTGCAACACCCTGCGCTGGCGGTTGTGGGTTCGCGCAATGCTTCAGCGCCGGGACTGCGATTTACACGCATGATTGCACGTGAGTTGGCAGAGGCTGGCTTTGCAATCGTCTCTGGTTTGGCACGCGGCATTGATACTGCCGCGCATGAGGCTTCGTTGTCGTTTGGCACGATTGCTGTTGTGGCGGGAGGGGTTGATCATTTCTATCCGCCCGAGAATGAAAAGCTGCAGCGCGCGATTGCTGAAACTGGCGTGCTGCTTTCAGAAATGCCTCCTGGCACCGTGCCAAAGGCTGAAAGCTTTCCGCGCCGCAACCGGCTGATTGCCGGGCTGGCGCGCGGGACGATCATCGTTGAAGCAGCGCTGCGTTCTGGCTCACTCTCCACTGCGCGCTTTGCCGCTGAACAGGGACGCGAGGTTTTTGCCGTTCCCGGTTCACCTCTTGATCCACGCTGTGAGGGCAGCAACCAGCTGATCAAGGATGGCGCGCAAGTTCTCACCCGCGCCAGCGACGCCATTCAAGCGCTGGGCGGAATGGTGCAAGCGCAAGCAGAATTTGGATTTGAAGAACGGGAGATTCGCGCGAATGCAGCACCTCCGGCTGAACTGCGGGCCCGCGTTCTTTCCCTCACTTCGCCCACGCCGTGTGATGTTGACGACCTCGTGCGCGAGAGTGGTGCTGCCGCCGAGGATGTTCTTGCCGCGTTGATGGAATTGGACCTTGCAGGCCAAGTGCAGCGCGTGGCGGGTGGACAGATTATTCGCAGCACTTGACAGTTTCATTTCTGCCAGCTGCCTGCGCGTGTTGGTCAAACCACTATGGCCAAATAGGTTAGTCCTGCACGTTCAAGCGATAAACTCAACTTGCCGCGGGCGACGTCGCAACCTCATCTTCCGGCACGATCCAGGGCTCTTTCATTGCTAATTCCTTCCATGCGGTGAAAGCTGGTGTGGAAAGCACGGTTTGTTGATACTGGCGTGTAGCTTTTGAAACGGGCACGCAATAGGTTTCCAACCTGCTGAGCAATGGCGTGAACATGGCATCAGCAATCGAGAATTTGCCGAAGAGAAATGGCCCGCCCTCGCCATGGGCCTTGCGGGCCTGGGCAAAGGCATCTTCAGCCCGCGCTACATCCCGCGTGACGGCTTCTGAAACTGGATAAGGCTTTGGCCCCCAGCGCAGGTTCATCGGCAAGTCATTGCGAATGTTACTAAAGCCGGAATGCATTTCGGCCGATAGTGAGCGTGCCATGGCCCTCGCCGCTTTCTTGTTGGGCCACAGATTTTTGGCAGGCCAGGTTTCCGCAGCATATTCCATGATGGCCAATGAATCCCAAATCTTCAGGCCATTATGTAGCAGCACCGGAACAAGGCCCACTTTGGAAACGCGCCGCACGGCCTTTTCAAAGTGAGGTTCGCCAAAGCGGATGAGCTTTTCCTCAAAAGGAATTCCAGCCATGGCCAGCGCCATATGGGGGCGCAGTGACCACGAAGAATAGTTGCGGTTTCCGATGTAAAGAATGGGCTTGGCCATTTTGATCTCCCACCGTGAAGATTACATCGCTTTGGGCAAGTGCCGCCATGATAAAAGGCTGATCACGCTGATAAAACCACCCAAAAGCAGGAAGACAATCGATACATCCGCATAGCGCAAGGCCACGGAATAGATCAGGGAGGGGATCAGGTCGGAGAACTCAATGAACGTGCGGTAGACGGCCGTCATGCGTTGGCGCTCATGAAACTTAACTGAACGCAGATAGGGAATGCCCCCCACGCTGTCGATGCCTGATGCTGCGAGCGCACCGGCCAGAAGAAAGCAGGCCGCAAGAACTGGTTTGGCCGTGCCAAATCCTCCCGCCGCGATTGAGGCAATTGAAATGACAGCGAAGCAAGAAGCGATTACCACGCGCACACCTTTGCGCTTGGCCAAGGGCCCATAGAAAAAGGCCGAGAGCAGGAAGAGTTGGCTGAGGGATATGATCAGCCCGCCCGTGCCTTTGCCTAGCCCACCTTCAATCATCAACAATGGGCCATAAGTGAAAAATGAAGCCCAGAAGCATGAGCGTGCAAAGGCAATGCCCCAAGCCAGGCGCAAGCGCGGTTGCGCCACGAAATGGGCCACATTAGCGAGCGGATTGAAGGGCGCCAGATTTCCTTGCGGCAGTGTGAGCGGATCATGCAACCGCAAGAACCAAAACACACAGAGCAGTGTTGCGGCAGAAGCCATGGCGGCGAGTTGCGGGAATAGCGGCCCATAATTTTGGTAGAGCCATACACCGGCATAAGGGCCAGTCACCCAGGCGATGGTGGAAAGTGCCAGGCGAAAAGGCTCACTGGTTGTGAGATCCGCCTTTTTAATATGATCGAGGATGTAGAGTTGCAGTGTGACATTGGTGATGGAGGCGCCAATGTTGCGCATCATGGTGCCCGTGATCTGGCCAGGCAAAGTGTAGGTGGACAAGGCGGCACTGCCTGCCATCAAAAGAAGGCAACCAATCGTGTAAGCCCAGCGGCGGCGCATCCGCGAGAAGAGAATGGGAAGGAAAAGTGTTACGATCAGTACTGTTCCCGAAACCAGACTCCCAAGCAAGCTCACCTTCTGGGTGGTGCCGAGAATGTCATAGGCTTGAATTGAGAGTACGCCAGAGTTGAACGCGCGCGTGAGGGATTCCAACAGGAAAAGCACACCAAATGTGCCCGCCCCAGCCCGCACGCGAGAAGGAAGAATCACCGCCGCCGATGGTTCACTCATGCCCAAGCATTGCCGCAGTCGGCCATGTGGGGGCAAGAGATGCCAGGTGGCCAGATGGCAAAAAGCGCAGCCCAGGGGGTGAATATTATTTCATCTGGCGGTTTTCTTGTCTCCGGGCTTGGGCTAAATCGCACACATGTCAAATTCCTCCAGTTCCAAACTTGCTGCGGCCGCCATGTCCATGCTGGCCAGTGCTGCGTTGGCAATCGGGAAACTCGCCATTGCATTGCTGACAGGCTCACTGGGAGTGCTTTCCGAAGCCCTGCACAGCTGCATTGATTTTCTGGCCACTGTCGTGACCTGGTTTGCCGTGCGCTGGGCTGACCAACCCGCCGATGATGATCATCACTATGGTCATGCCAAGATTGAAAGCGTTGCCGCCCTCCTCGAAGCCATGTTCCTTTTGTTGACGGCGCTCTATGTCGGCTACGAAGCCATCATGCGGCTTGTGCATGGCGAGGCACCGGAGCAAGTGCCCTGGTGGGCCCCAGCCCTGCTCTGCGTGGCCATTCTGATTGATTTCAACCGCTCCCGGGCCTTGTCGAAAGTGGCCGCGGCGGAAGGCAGCGAGGCCCTGGCGGCCGATGCGGCGCATTTTGAGTCTGACATGTATGCGTCATTCGCCGTGCTTGCGGGGCTTATTGGCCTTTGGTTGGGGTGGCGTTGGGCCGATTCCGTTGCGGCGCTTGCGGTGGCCGGTTTTATTCTCTGGATTGGCTACAAGCTTATTCGCAGCACACTTGAAACACTGTTGGACCGTGCCCCCGAAGGGCTTTCGGCAACATTGCAGGAAGTGGCAGAACATGAAGCGGGTGTTCTCGCTATCAGCCAGATGCGTCTGCGCCAGGCTGGGCCAACCACCTATGTTTCAATCACCGCAGATGTGGCACGCAGTCTTTCAGCGATTCAAACGTCTGCGCTGAAAGAACGGTTGGAGCTGGCCATCCGCGGAAAACTTCCAAGGGCCGATTTGAGTCTGTCGCTCAATCCTGTGCCGCTGGATTCTGAAACAGCCTTTGAAAAGGCCAGCCTGATTGCGGCGGCCCAGGGGCTTTCGATCCACCATCTGGTCGTGCAGGACGTTGAGGGTAAGCTGGCTGTAAGCTTTGACGTTGAGATGTCGGGCGAAACGAGTCTTTTTGAAGCCCATGAAGACGCCACCCAGCTGGAAGCGGCGATCCGCGATGGTTTGGGCGGCGATGTGGAAGTGGAAAGTCACATCGAGCCCAAGCCGCTGCCCGTGGTGCAAGGTCACGCAGCGCCGGCCAACACGGTTGCGCGCATCGAGAAGGCTTTGCGAGCCTTGGCCAAGGCTGAAAAACCCATCACAGACGTTCACAATGTCCGCGTTAGGCGAGTGGAGGATGGGCTCTATGTTCACTATCATTGCCGCTTTGCGCCGGACGCGCGCATTGTTGCTGTGCATGAAATCGTGGACAGGATCGAAAATAAACTGATCGATAGAGAGCCAACGGTGAAGCGCGTCGTGGCGCACGCAGAACCGATTGGCCAAAGAAAACACCGGTTGTAATGCAGTAGCTTGGGCAGCCCAACATACGGCAGGCTTCTTCAAACGATCATACATAACGCCCAAGCTGAGCGGCGCCAACCTCGCCCCCCGCGCTCACACCATTCAATAGCCCGTGGAAGCGCGGCTCAATTCCTTCAGGTGTTCAGCTTCGCCAGGCGGAACCTGAATGTCGGTGGCCAGGGTGAAAGCCTCGTAATAGGCAACCTCCACCAATCCTTGCAACGTTGGCATGTTGCAGGATTTGGCCAAGTTGCGCATTTCGAGCGAAAGATCGGCGATATATTGCGCTGTCTCGCGCTTGCTGTTTGCACCAAGTGATGGCGGCGCGGGGCGTTTGGCAGGAGGGGCTTTGATGTGTGTGCTCATTGTCGTCCTCTCGGGGCGTGCAACCCGCTTTGGGTGAGACAACATAACATTGCAATCGTTAGTGTAAATATATCAAAGGTTGTTACAAGTTGCCAACGTCGCTTCTTTCTATAAGCGTATCAGGCCTCGACCAATGCTTCTTCCAAACACCTTATGGAGGCAGCCAAGCCGCTAATTCCATTACTTAAAATTGTTCTTCATCCAGCCGTAGCGAGGGCCTCAGGCAAAGCCTTTCTTGCCATTGTGCCACTTGATCACTATTTGAAACCCCTGAAACCGGAACATTGCATGACAGTCGTCGTCGTCGAATCGCCCTCCAAGGCCACAACCATCAATAAGTATCTCGGCAAGGATTTCACCGTTCTGGCCTCCTTTGGTCATGTGCGCGACCTGCCCGCCAAAGATGGTTCAGTGAAACCTGATGAAGATTTTGCGATGGATTGGGAAGTGGATAGCAAATCCGCCAAGCGCCTTTCTGACATCGCTGCAGCACTCAAGGACAGCGACCGGCTGGTTCTGGCCACCGACCCCGACCGCGAGGGCGAGGCCATCTCCTGGCATGTGCTTGAAGTTCTCAAGAAGAAAGGCGCGCTGAAAGGCAAGACCGTTCAACGTGTGGCCTTCAATGCCATTACGAAAGCTTCAATCCTTGAGGCGATGGCCCATCCGCGCGACGTGGATCTTGCGCTGGTGGATGCCTATCTCGCCCGCCGTGCGCTGGATTATCTTGTGGGCTTCACGCTTTCACCCGTCTTGTGGCGCAAGCTGCCAGGTTCTCGTTCGGCAGGCCGTGTGCAATCAGTAGCTTTGCGCCTGATTTGTGACCGCGAGTTGGAGATTGAAGCTTTCAGGGCGCAGGAATATTGGTCAATCGATGGCGCCTTCACCACAGCGCAAGGTGCTGAGTTTCATGCAGCGCTCGCATCCGTGGATGGCAAGCGGCTGGAAAAGCTGGCGATCGGAGATGAGGCCTCGGCAAGGGCCATTGCCTCGGCTCTGAAGGGCCAGGCTTTCCAGGTTGAAACCGTTGAGAGCAAGCCCGCCAAACGCCACCCCTTCCCGCCTTTCCGCACCTCCACACTGCAGCAGGAAGCTTCGCGCAAACTGGGCTACTCTTCCGCGCGCACGATGCAGATTGCCCAAAGGCTTTATGAGGGTATCAATCTCGATGGCGAGACTGTGGGCTTGATCACCTATATGCGTACTGATGGTGTGGACATGGCCGGTGAAGCCATTGCCGCCACGCGTAATGCCATCCTCAAAAATTTTGGCGAGCCCTATGTGCCATCGGTGCCGCGCAAATATACAACAAAGGCCAAGAACGCACAGGAAGCGCATGAAGCCATTCGGCCGACTGACCCAACGCGCCACCCGGATCAAGTGCGCAAGGCGCTGGACCCTGAACAGTTCGCACTTTATGACCTGATCTGGAAGCGCACGATTGCCAGCCAGATGGAAAGCGCCGAATTGGAGCGCACCACCGCCGACATCGCGACGACTGGAAGTGATGGCAAGCACTATTCCTTCCGCGCCACGGGGTCAGTGGTGAAGTTTGATGGTTTCCTGCGCGCCTATAATGAAGATCTGGATGATGGCGAAGATGAAGATGCCAAGCGCCTGCCAGCCATGGCGCGTGGCGATGCCACGGGTGTCAAATCCATTGAGCCCAACCAGCACTTCACTGAACCACCGCCGCGCTATTCCGAAGCCTCTCTGATCAAGAAACTGGAAGAGCTTGGCATTGGCCGACCTTCAACTTATGTATCGATTTTGAAAACACTGTCGGACCGCGGCTACATGCGCATTGAGAAAAAGCGCCTGATCCCGGACGACAAGGGCCGTGTGGTTACGGCCTTCCTTGAGAGTTTCTTCATGCGCTACGTGGAATATGATTTCACCGCAAATCTGGAAGAGCAGCTCGACCAGATTTCCAATGGCGATGTAGACTACAAGCAAGTGTTGCGCGATTTCTGGCGTGACTTCACGGTGGCTCTGGCCGAGGTGAAAGACTTACGCATCACGCAAGTGATCGATGCTTTGAATGACTTGTTGGCCCCCCACATTTTCCCGGCCAAGGCTGATGGTGGCGACGCCAGGGCCTGCCCGTTATGTGCCGATGGCAAACTCTCGTTGAAGTTGGGCCGCTTTGGCTCATTTATTGGCTGCACCAACTATCCAACCTGCAATTACACAAGGCCGATGACAGTGAATGCCGAGGGTGCTGCTGATGCTGTGCCTGCCGATGGCATTGTGCTGGGGCAAGACCCGGAGACGGGGCAAAACGTTACACGCCGCGTGGGCCGCTTTGGGCCTTACTTGCAGCTGGGGGAAACCGTGGAC
>JAYTIG010000669.1:0-2737 GCA_043731995.1 Hyphomicrobiales bacterium | reverse complement strand
TCGAGCAGGTTGAAAACCAGTTCACCAAGAGCCGTGGCGGCTCTGGCCTGGGGCTGGCTATATCAAAATCGCTGATTGACCTTCATGGAGGGCGGCTGGTCATCACCTCGCGCGAAGGCAGGGGCACAACAGTAACAATAGAACTGCCGCTGCATAGCGCCATGGAATCCACAGCCGAAAGAGCCGCCTGAACAGGTGCCAGCTTAGCCCTTGCGGGCCAGCCGGGTGCGGATGGCCTTGGCCAGGTTCACCCGCTCATCTGGCGTCAACTTGCCGTAGAAATTCTTGAGCACGGAGGCACCCTTGGCCGCGATGCTGTCTGGCCCGGTGGTGAAGCCATCGATCAGCGCAGCCAAACGCGCGGCATCATAATCCGGCTTTTGCAATTCATCGGCAACTTGCCCGGCAATTTCAGCGTTCTTGAGACGCAGCGCATCAAATTCCGGCCTTGCGCCACGCAGCATGTCGCCCAATTCGCGGCGGCGCGAAGCCTCAAGCCCCGCAAAGAAGCGGCCAGGCACAAACTGCTGATAGTTGCCTTGGCCAGGCCCCTCTTTGGGATGCCAAACATGCCCGATCACCAGGCCCGCAACACCAAGGTTCACCAGCAGCGATGCAAGCAGGCAAAAGCGCCAGAAGCCATGGCTGGTATCGGGCAACCAATTGGAATTTGGCATTTTCTCATTGAATGCGCTCATGACAAGTTGTCCGCATCAGCATTGCCAAGGTCTTCCAACCCAGCAGGCGCAAAATCACTGCTCACATCCAGCATCGCCGTTTCTGTTCCTTGCTCCAGCAAATTGACCAGTTGGCCATTGCTGCCAAACCAAAGACCAATCACCAGAGAGGCTGCCATGGCCGCAGCAAACGGCAGGCGCAGCGCGTGTGATGGAGCAACGACAGTCTTGCGCGGACGGAACGCAATGACATTATCGTTCACAGGTGCAACTTCGCTGGCCGCCATGCGCTGCGCCAGCCGCGCTTCAAAACCGGGCAAGGGCGCAGGCTTGCTGGCCGCAGCCAAAAGCCGATCCAATTCAAAATCCGTTACCATGCCATTTTCGCCGTCACTCATTTTCTGTCTCCATCGCTGCCAGAAGCAGCTTTCCCCTCTCGCCCAAATTCTCCCTCAGGCCCCGCCTCGCCCGTGCCAGCAAGCTTTCCAGCGCATCGACACTGATTTCCATGCTGGCAGCCGCTGAGATGTTGGTCATCTGCTCGAAGTGCACCAGCATCAAAGCCAATTTCTGCCGTTCGGGCAGACTGGCTATAGCCAAGTCAATCGCCTTGGTCACCTTTGCCCGGTCAAGTTGAGCTTCAGCACCCAAGGCCGTGTCGGCCACATCGTCTGCCGCTTCAAGTTCTTCCGTCGGCTTGCGGCGGAAGCGGTCCATCACCAGATTGGCCGCTACGCGCATCAGCCAACCCTTCAAAGCCTTGGCATCGCGGATCTGGGCCGGATTGGCCCAGAGACGCATGAAAGCTTCCTGCGTCACATCGTCGGCTTCTGCATGGCCTCCGCTCAAGCGCCAGACCACGCGAAAAACGTCGCGGTGATAACGGGAAACTAGCTCAGTAAATGCCCTCTGCTCACGGCGTGCAGATGCTTCCAGCAAAAAGCCGTCTGTAGCGCTCCGCCAATCCGGAACGTTTTCTGCCTCGGGCGTTCGGATCGCCACCTGTGCTCCCATTTGCTTGTTAAGACGAGGCGGCGCGCCACAATCCGTCGCGCGCTTACGTCTGTTTAAACTTGTCTATTATAATCAATGTTTTACCGCAGTGGTCAAGGCGTTGCCCGAACCAGTGGCAAGCGCAATTCAGCCTTCAGCCCGGGGTGGTTGTCCGCCAAGATCAATTTACCGCCCAGAAGATTGACAACGCTGGACACGAGACTGAGCCCCAAACCATTGCCGGGCCTGGACCGGCTTTCATCCAGCCTCACAAACCGGTTGAGAACGCGCTGGCGATCTTTTTCGGCAATACCCTGGCCCTTGTCACCTACGGTAATGACAACTTCATCGCCCAGCTTCTGGCCCTGCACGCTGATATGGGCCGCACCATCAGGGCTCATCCCATGTTTCAACGCATTGTCGATCAGGTTGATCAAGGCCTGGGCCAAGAGTTCACGCTTGGCCAAAATCCGGAGGCCGGGACGCGACTCCATGTCGAGAACGCCATCGCGCTCTTCCGCCACTGGGGCATAAAGATCCACCACATCGGCAATGATGTCATTGGCATCCAACACCTGCAAGCTGGCGCGCTGCTGGCCCGATTCAAGCTGGGCAATGGAAAGCAGCGCATTGAATGTGGAGAGCAACTGGTCACAATCATCCAGTGTCTGCTGAAGTGCAGACTGGATTTCGGCCCTGCCCCTTTGGCGCAGCGCCGCCTCAGCGCGGGCCCGCAGGCGGGTGAGCGGCGTTTTCAAATCATGCGCCACATTGCTTGAAACTTCACGCATGCCACTCATCAGCCGCTCAATCTGATCCAACATTTCGTTGAGCGATTGCGCCAATCTATCGAGTTCATCGCCAGAGCCTGAAACCGGCATGCGCCCGGCGAGATTGCCGCGCATGATGCTGCGGCTGGTTTCAGTGATGGCATCAACACGGCGCAGGAAATTGCGGCTCATGATGAATGCACCCCCAAGGCCCATCAACACGGCGAGGCCCATGGCCCAGATAAGAGATTCACGGATGATTTCGCGGAACTGGTTCAGGTCTTCAACGTCAAGCGC
>JAYTIG010000668.1:0-2751 GCA_043731995.1 Hyphomicrobiales bacterium | reverse complement strand
TCACCTACACCTTGCCCATGGCCTCGGCCCAGGTGAAATCCGCAGTGTTGCTCGCCGGCATTAATACCAAAGGTGTAACCACGGTCATTGAGCCAGTGGCCACGCGTGACCATACCGAACGCATGCTGAAGGCTTTTGGTGCCAAGCTGGATATGAAAGTCGTGGATGGCGCCCGCCACATCTCCATCGAAGGCGGCCATGAGTTGAATGCGCAGGACATTGCCATTCCCGGTGATCCATCCTCTGCCGCTTTCCCTATGGTGGCGGCCTTGATCACACCGGGATCAGACATTGTGATTCAAAATATCATGTTGAACCCAACCCGAACGGGTCTCATCACCACGTTGCAGGAAATGAACGGCCATATCACCATCGAAAACCGCCGTATGGCTGGCGGGGAAGAAGTGGGCGATTTGCATGTAAAGTGGTCGCGGTTGAGCGGTGTGCGCGTGCCCTCCGTACGCGCCCCTTCAATGATTGATGAGTATCCAATTCTTTCTGTTGCGGCTTCATTTGCCGAAGGCACGACGCGAATGGAGGGCCTCGAAGAGCTGCGGGTGAAAGAAAGCGACCGATTGGCGGCTGTTGAATCTGGCCTGCAGGTGAATGGTGTATTCACCCAGTCCGGCAAGGATTGGCTGGAAGTGACCGGCGGCGGAGCACCCGGAGGGGGCCGCGTCGTCACGCATATGGATCACCGCATTGCCATGTCTTTCCTGGTCATGGGACTGGCCTCGCGGATCTACACGCGCATCGACGACAGCGCCTTCATCGCCACGAGCTTCCCCGGCTTTGTGGAATTGTTGAACGGCTTAGGTGCAGGTATCGGATAGCCTCAGCTTGTTTTCCCGCAGCACCCCGTGCTAGCCATCTTTCGTGGGGTTCTGGGAGTATATCATGAAATTTCTCACAGCATCGGTTTTGGGCGGCAGTAAATTGCACAATCCTGGTGCTCTATGCCTGGGGCACGGTCGACAAGAAAACCCATCAACACATGAACTACTTGGCGCAATGAGAACGCCTGAATGATTATCGCCATCGATGGCCCTTCAGCTTCGGGCAAAGGAACTTTGGCAAGAGCGCTGGCATCCAAATTGGGTTATCACTATCTCGATACTGGTTCGCTTTACCGCATGGTGGGGCTAACAGTCGCGCGAATTGCCGTTGACCCCAATGACGAGGAGGCCTGTGCGGCAGTTGCCGCACGCCTTGATCCAGTTTTCTTTGCTGACACGGATCTGCGTGGTGAATTGGTGGGAGGCTATGCCTCCAAGGTAGCTGTTCTGCCCAAGGTTCGGGCCGCCCTGTTGAAATTGCAACGCGACTTTGCGGTTAAGCCACCGGGAGCAGTGCTGGATGGGCGCGATATCGGAACTGTGATCTGCCCTCAGGCCGATTTCAAATTCTATATCACGGCTTCAGCGGAGGTCCGCGCGGAACGGCGCCATCTCGAAACACCAGGCTCTGATTTGCTGGCGATCATGGCCGACATTCTGGCGCGTGATGAACGCGATGCCAACCGCATGGTGGCACCTCTCAAGCCTGCTGTGGATGCAGTGGTGATTGACACTTCGCACTTGTCACCAGTTGATGCATTGCAGAAGGTTCTCACACACATTCGCCAGAAGGGCTAATTACTTTTTCTTTGCCTTCTTCTTTGGTGGCGCCCGTTTCGCTGCAGCTTTCTTGGGAGCGGCCTTTCTTGCTGGTGCCTTTTTGGCCGCGGGTTTTTCGGCCTTTTCCACAGGTGCGTCTTTTTCGATCACGCTGGCAAACTTGGCAAAAAATTGAGTGGCATAGCTTTTGGCGGTGGAACCAATAAGCCGCGATCCCAACATCGCCATCTTGCCACCAATCTGGGCATCAACATCATAGTCAAGCCGGGTTTCAGAAGGGCCAAGCGCGGTCAGCTTCACACTTGCGCCGCCCGAGGCGAAGCCCGCAAGGCCGCCTTCCCCTTTACCGGAAATGCGGTAGCTTTCCGGTGGGCTCAACTCGCTCAGGACTACGGCACCAGTGAAAGATGCTTTCACTGGGCCGATCTTGACCACGACTTTGGCCTTCATGTTGGTCGGTGAATCCTGTGTGATGGATTCACAGCCAGGGATGCATTGCTTCAACACATTGGGGTTATTCAATCCCTTCCACACAGCTTCGCGCGAGGCGGGGATGGTTTCGCTTCCGGTGAGCTTCACGTTCGTCTCCTGCCAAATTCTGTTGGCAACGATAGACAAGAATTCGAGTGACGCAAGGTGCGCGCGAGGCTTTTCTGCCGCACCAAGACTAACGTGCAGTACTGAAGCCCGGTTTCAGCGAAAGCCAGCGGAAACGCAAGAATACCAACGCTGCCAACGCCATGAGCGGCAGCCAAAGTGTCAGCCAGATGGGTAACGCCCCGGTGCGCGAAAAGGAAACGGCCATGCCGAGGAACTGGTGAAAGCCCAAAATGGTGAGAAGCCCTGCCAAAAAACGAAATGGCCCTGGGTTGCGTCGCGGTTCCACCACAAAAAGCATGGCGATGAAGGGCAGCAGCAGGATGAACAGCAGCTGCACGATGCGGTAGTTCAGTTCTGCATTGATGGTCTGTTCGGCGACTTTGAAATTGTTGGGCGGTGTCTGGGTTGCCAATTCATCAAAGGTGAGTTCCCATTCGGAATCGCCGCGTTTGCGGAAGTTGCTCGTATCAATTGCCTGCACCGGCCCGCGCAGCTGCGAACTGGAGCTGGCATTGTAGGCCTCAGGCAAGCTGCG
>JAYTIG010000667.1:0-2752 GCA_043731995.1 Hyphomicrobiales bacterium | reverse complement strand
AACTCGAAATGCATCACATCGGCAAAAGACAATTTGTCTTCTTTGCCATCGAGCAAGTTCCCCCAAGGCCCTTCCAGCGTGTAAGGCTGCAAGGCTTGGCGCAATTGGTTGGATTGCAACAGCAGTGACAGACCTGTCAGTGTGCGTTCAACGCGTGGTGCCGATGATAAACTGGTGAGCGCGGTCCACACTTGCTCTTTGATATTGGGATCAGTGGCAATGCCCTCATGGGCAATGAGTGCGAGCATCCAGTCACGGGCAAAGGCGCGTGTGGCGGAATTGTCAATATCGCTCAACGGTTGGAAGGCAAGACCTGAGCCAATGCTCAAATCTAAAGCTGTGCCGCCCATCATCAAGGCAGCGGCACGGGCAGAGCGCCCCTTGTCGAAAATGAACACCTGTGACTGCTCATAGCGCCGAAACTGAAGTGCAAGCATGGCCAGCAATACGGACTTGCCCGCACCCGTAGGACCGACAATCATTGTGTGACCAACATCACCCACATGTAGATTAAGCCGGAAGGGCGTGGAGCCGAGTGTTGATGCGTAGAGTAAGGGTGGCTGATCAAGATGTTTATTCCAGAGCGGCCCAGCCCAAACACTGGAGATCGGCATGATATGGGCGAGATTCAGCGTGTGAATAATCGGCTGCCGCACATTGGCATAAACATTCCCCGGCAATGATCCGAGCCAGGTCTCAACCGCATTGAAGCTTTCGCAGATGGTCACAAAGCCTTTTGCATTCACAACGCGTTCGACTTGACGCAATGCTTCATCTGCTTCTGTCTCATCTTCAGCTGATACCGTGATGGTTGTAGTGACATAACCAAAAGCCACATCGCCTGATCCCAAATCTTCCAATGCCTCATTGGTCTCTGCGGCTTTGGTTGAAGCATCCGTATCAAGCAATACTGTCTCCTGATTGAATAATACTTCGCGTAATATGGCAGTGACAGATTTGCGCTTGGCAAACCATTGCCGACGCTTGCGGGTCAGGAGTTTTTGGGCCTCGGGACGATCCAAAGCGATCCAGCGTGTGACCCAAGAGTAGCCAATGGCCAAATCATTGAGTTCATCAAGAAGACCAGGCGTCGTCGTGCCGGGCATGCCTAATACCGATATTGTTCTCAGATGCTGATCGCCAAGTTTGGGTGCCATGCCGCCCGTAAATGGCGTGTCCGTCAGCATTGCATCGAGATAGGCTGGAATAACCGGAACCGAAACCGGATGATCTTTTGTCGAAACGCAACGGTGCAAATGCGTCAGCGTCTCCTCGTCGGAGAGAAACCTGATCTCTGGAAGGATATTGGCAAGGAGATCAAGTCCACGATCCGTCTCGGCGATAAAATAATCGCGCCATTCGAGCCCACGCGATTCAGAAATAGCTCTCGCGTCATCACCACGTTCAACCAGATAGGCTCCGGCCTTGGATTGCGCCTCGGCAGGTGGCAGCCAACAGAGGGATAGAAAGTAGCTGCTTTCAAAATGCCCGCCCTCGGTCTCGAAGCTCTTGCGGCGTTCTTCATCAACAAGAAGTGAAACAGGATCGGGGAAATTGGACATCGGATAATGCGATGCTTCTGTACGCCGTGCTTCAAAGAACAAGGCCCAACCTGATCCAAAACGCTTCAGCACATTATTAATGCGGGCGGTCACACCAATGAGTTCGGCTTCGGTGGCACTTTCGAGATCGGGGCCGCGATACTTGGCTAGCCGCAGAAAACTGCCATCCTTGTTAAGGACAATCCCTGGTCCTACGAGAAAACCCCAAGGCAAATAGTCTGCGAGCAATTTGGGCTTCTTGGCATATTCAGTGAGGTTCAGCATGAAAGACTCCCCGGATGTCTGGCATGACGAGAGATGACTTCAGCAAACTGCACGTCTTTGCGCGCCGCTGCCGCTGCAATGGCATGTCCCACCACCCAGACTATGAGGCCGACGATCCAAAGCCTGAGACCCAAGCCTAAGGCGGCTGCCAATGTGCCATTGAGAATGGCAATGCCACGCGGTGCGCCACCCAGAAGAATGGGATCAGTCAGTGCCCGATACAGGGGAACTTCAAAGCCTGGAAGATGGGATGAAGATGTCATGATTTGCTCAATGCCTTCCCAGATTCACACCAACGCGCCGCCGCCGAAGGAGAAGAAGGCGAGGAAGAAGGATGTGGCGGCAAAGGCAATCGACAGACCGAAGACAATTTGAACAAGCCGCCGAAATCCACCTGACGTGTCACCAAAGGCCAGGGACAGTCCCGTAGTGATAATGACGATCACAGCGATGATGCGGGCCACTGGCCCTTCGATAGATTCTAGTACCTGTGTGAGAGGTGCTTCCCATGGCATTCCCGAACCGGCAGCAAAGGCAGAACCTGACTGCACGGTTACAAAAGCGATGCTTGTGGAAATAAGCGTATTGATAGACTTCATGCTGAACTCCTCATGTGGGTTGGATGTTGATTGGAAAAAATGGGTGTGAGCTGGTAGTCGCCGTCCGTATCAAGCCCTTCGACACGTGCGACTTCGGTGACCTTGCGGCCTGAACCGCGCCCCTCACGGAACACCAGAATATCGATGGCTTCGGCAATCAAACGGCGGGGCACTGTGACGGTGGCTTCCTGCACCAATTGCTCAATTCGGTAGAGCGCACCACGAGCCGAATTGGCATGGACAGTCGCTAGACCTCCGGGATGACCGGTATTCCAGGCCTTCAACATGTCGAGAGCTTCAGCGCCTCTCACTTCACCGACGATGATG
>JAYTIG010000666.1:0-2754 GCA_043731995.1 Hyphomicrobiales bacterium | reverse complement strand
TGTATGGCTCCACCGTGCAGATCATGGCGGAACGGCCTGATGGCACTTTCACCATTGATGATTGCGAGAAATTCTCGCGCGGCTTTTCACCCATGCTGGATGTGGCCGACATCATCTCCTCCAAATATCATCTGGAAATTTCCTCGCCCGGCATTGACCGCCCGCTGGTGCGCCCTGCTGATTTTGAATCATGGGCGGGCCACGATGTAAAAATTGAAATGGCTGTGCCGCAAGCCGGCCGCAAACGCTTCCGTGGGAACCTTGAGGGTTATGCGGATGGCGAAGTGCGCCTTTACATCGACAACCCTGAAAAAGGTGGAGAGCCGCTGCTGGTGGGCCTGCCCTTTGCCGATATTGGCGAAGCTACTCTCGTGCTTACCGATGAATTGATCGAGGCCGCCAAGGCCCGCCTGCCCAAGGGCTATGGCGATGGCGCCGAAATCGACGAAGACCAAATCCAACCTGAGAAGGAAGACGACCATGGCTAATTCGCCAGTTTCTGCCAACCGCCTGGAACTCTTGCAGATCGCCGATGCGGTGGCCCGCGAAAAGTCGATCGACAAGTCAATCGTTCTGGAAGCGATGGAAGAAGCCATCACCAAGGCCGCCAAGGCCCGTTATGGCCAGGAAAATGAAATCCGCGCCGAAATTGATCCGCGCACCGGTGAAACCCGCCTGAACCGGCTGCTGCAAGTGGCCGAAGCGGTGGAAGATGATGCCAAGCAGATCACGCTGGCGGAAGCCACCAAGCGTAACCCGGCCGCACAGATTGGCGATTATATCGCCGAAGCCTTGCCACCCATCGAATTCGGCCGCATCGCGGCCCAAAGCGCCAAGCAGACCATCGTGCAAAAGGTGCGCGATGCCGAGCGTGAGCGCATGTATGCCGAATACAAGGACCGCATTGGCGATATCGTCTCCGGTCTCGTCAAGCGTGCTGAATATGGCAACGTGATTGTGGATTTGGGCCGTGGCGAAGGCATCATCCGCCGCGATGAAACCCTGCCGCGCGAAACCATCCGCCCGGGCGACCGCATTCGCGCCTATGTTTATGATGTGCGCCGCGAACAGCGTGGGCCGCAGATTTTCTTGAGCAGAACCCACCCGCAATTCATGGCCAAGCTGTTTGGCCAGGAAGTGCCGGAAATTTATGATGGCATCGTGGAAGTGGTTTCGGTGGCGCGTGACCCATCGTCCCGCGCCAAAATCGCCGTGCGCTCCAAGGATAGCTCGATTGATCCGGTTGGCGCTTGCGTTGGTATGCGCGGCTCGCGCGTGCAAGCCGTGGTGAACGAATTGCAGGGCGAAAAGATCGACATCATCCAATGGTCGCCCGATGTGGCGAGCTTTGTGGTGAATGCGCTGGCCCCGGCCGAAGTGGCCAAGGTGGTGCTGGATGAAGAAACCGAGCGCATTGAAGTTGTGGTGCCGGATGAGCAGCTCTCGCTCGCCATTGGCCGCCGCGGCCAGAATGTGCGCCTCGCCTCGCAGTTGACCGGTTGGGATATTGATATTCTCACCGAAGCCGAAGAATCTGAGCGCCGTCAGAAAGAATTCGCGGCCCGCACCCAGCGCTTTGTGGGCGCCTTGGATGTAGATGAAACTTTGGCTCAGCTTCTCGCTTCTGAAGGCTTCGACAAAGTGGAGGATCTCACAATGGTGGATGCTCACGAGATTTCTTCAATTGAAGGTCTTGATGAAGCCACCGCCGAAGAACTCCAAACCCGTGCCCGTGAATATCTGGAGAGAGAGGCCAAAGAAATGGAAGACAAACGCATCGCCCTGGGCGTGAAGGATGACCTGAAGAACTTTGAAGGTCTTACCCCAGCTATGCTGGTGGCCCTGGGTGAAAACAACATCAAGTCCCTGGAAGATTTTGCCGATTGCGCCACCGATGAACTCATTGGCTGGAACGAACGCAAGAATGGTGAAACCACCAAACATCCCGGCGCGCTCACCGGCCATGACATTTCAATGGCCGAAGCCCAGACCATGATCATGAAAGCCCGCGTGCAGCTCGGTTGGGTTGAGGCCCCGGCTGCGGAAGTAGTGCAAGAGGGAGAAGCTGCAGCGAGTGTGTAATCGTTCTTTTTGCTCATTCATTCAAGCCGTCATCCCCGCGCAGGCGGGTATCCAGCTTGAATTCACAGGCTCCGCGCCCAGTCAAAGCTGGGCCCCTGCCTTCGCAGGGGTGACGGAGTTGGTGGTTGGGCATGGAGGATGACTTGCCAGAGCGGACTTGCATCGTCACCCGGGAACAGAAGCCCGATAACGAGCTGATCCGCTTTGTGCTGTCGCCGGATGGCAAGGTGGTGCCGGATCTGAAGCGCAAGCTTCCGGGCCGCGGCTGTTGGGTTTCCAAAAGCCGGCAAACCCTCACCGAAGCCGTTGCCCGCAAGGCTTTTGCCCGCGCTTTCGGAGAAAAGGCCGAAGCGGATGCTGAATTGCCCGATAAGGTCGCCAGCCTGATGCGGCGCGACATGGTCGCGGCATTGTCATTTTGCCGCAAAGCAGGCCTGGCAACATCAGGTTTTACCAAGGTTGAAGATGCCCTCTCCAAGGGCCATGTAAGGGCTCTGCTCCATGCCACCAGTGCCGCTGCCGACGGAACCGCCAAGCTTGATCGCAAGGCGGGCCCAAATGTGGTTGTGATTGGTGCTTTTTCCGTCGCTGAAATGGATTTGGCATTTGGCCGTGAAAATGTGATACATGCCGCGCTATTGGCAGGCGGTCAGACTGAGAAATTGCTGGATT
>JAYTIG010000665.1:0-2754 GCA_043731995.1 Hyphomicrobiales bacterium | reverse complement strand
CCCGCCTTCATGAATGGCGAACTTTAAGGTGAGACTTTTTCAGGAATGGCGAACCAAAATTCACCCTTCTCCCGCAAGGGGAGAAGGGTGAATTTTCGCCGTAGTCTGGAACAAACTGGCCATATTGCCGTTACATTTGGCGAAGATACATAATTTACACGCGGGGTATGTGCCCCCGTGGCCAATACATTCAATGAAAACAAGGATTTTGAAATGAACAATAAGGCTTCACTCGCCATCGCCGCCGCATTAGTTGGCGTGCTCGCCGCCGCGTCAGCCACATCAGCCGAAGCCGCCCGCACAGGTGTCAAAGTCGGCGTGCTAGATTGCGTCGTGGCCCCTGGCGTGGGCCTCATCCTCGGCTCGTCCAAGGAAGTGAGCTGCACCTTCAAGAGCAAGAGCCGTGTTGAACACTATCGCGGCACCACCGGCAAGCTCGGTATCGACATCGGCATCACCAACAAATCCTACTTGTCATGGATTGTGTTTGCCCCCGGTGAAATCCACCACGGCGCGCTGGCTGGCCGCTATGTCGGCGCTTCGGCCCAAGCCACGGTTTTCGCTGGCCTCGGTGCCAATGTGCTGGTGGGCGGCTGGAGCGACAGCATCAACCTGCAGCCCATTTCGGTTCAGGGCCAAACCGGCCTCAACATCGCTGCCGGTCTGGCCAGCCTGAACTTGGCGTCCGTCCGTTAATCGCGCGCTGAACTCGAATCTTGAACCCGCCCTGCCTTGCGCCGGGCGGGTTTTTCTTTGAGTCCCCCGCATTGAAGACTGGCGCTTGAGCCGCTATATTTGTGTTCCAAGCCATAACCGCAAGAAAGCCCGACCGCATGGCCATGACCGCCCAAGACATCGAACGCTTCATCAAGGAAGGCATTCCGGATGCGAGTGTTGAGATTCGCGATCTCGCGGGCGATGGCAATCACTATGCCGCCAATGTTGTCTCACCCAGCTTCAAAGGCAAGAACCGGGTGCAGCAGCATCAATTGGTCTATGCCGCATTGAAGGGCCGCATGGGCGGCGAGTTGCATGCGCTGGCGCTGCAGACCAGTGCGCCGGAGTAATCAAACTGTTTCCCTCCCCCTTGTGGGGAGGGATTAAGGGTGGGGGTCGCTCAGCACTTTCCACCACTCAATCAAGTGGTATAACGCAACTCAACCCCCACCCCGGCTCTCCCCACAAGGGGGAGGGAGAAGGAAGCAAGCAATGTCCATCCACGACCAAATCGACAAAGACGTAAAATCCAATGACATCGTCCTCTACATGAAGGGCACGGCGGATATGCCGCAATGTGGCTTTTCGGGCCGCACTGTGCAAATCCTCCAGCACCTTGGCGTGCCGTTCAAGGACGTGAATGTTCTGGCCTCGGATGAAATCCGCCAGGGCATCAAGGACTACACCAACTGGCCCACCGTTCCGCAACTCTATGTCAAAGGCGAATTCGTCGGTGGCGCAGATATCGTGATGGAAATGTTCCAGTCCGGTGAGTTGAAGCAACTGCTGACTGAAAAGGGCATTGCATAAACGCGATGCTCACACTTTTTGCTGCGCCCAACACCTGCTCGCTAGCCACAGCGATAGCGCTGGAGGAGTCGGGCGCGGATTACCAGATCTACCGTGTTGATTTCCCCAAAGGTGAGCAGCGCAGCCCTGAATATCTTGCCAAAAATCCTAAGGGCCGTGTTCCTGCCCTTGCCACGCCGCAAGGCGTGCTCACCGAGAATATCGCCTTGCTAGCCTATGTGGCGATGGGCTTTCCAACAGCCAAGCTTGCGCCAACAGACCCATTTCATTTTGCCGAAATGCAGGCTTTCAACGCCTATCTCGCCTCAACCGTGCATGTGAATCACGCCCATAATCGCCGTGGCGCGAGGTGGAGCGATGATCCTGCCGTTGTTGAAAATCTCAAGCTCAAAGTGCCGCAGAACATGAAGGACTGCTACACCATCATCGAACAGCATCTGTTCAAAGGCCCATGGGTGATGGGCGAGCAGTTCACAGTGGCTGATGGTTATCTCTATAATATTGACACATGGCTGAAAGGCGATGGCGTGGACATTGCCGATTTTCCCAATGTGCACGATCATTTCAAGCGCATGAATGAGCGCCCCGCCGTGCAACGCGCCCTAGCGAAACACGGATGAAAAAAGCTGTTGCGGCCCTGCTCTCCTTGGCCGCAGCCAATGCTGCTCCTGCCCGTGCTGATATAGCTATCGGCGTTGTTGCTCCACTTTCTGGCCAGTACCAATCCTTCGGCCAACAAATGTTGGGCGGTGTGAAGGCCGCAGTCGACGCCATCAACGCCAAGGGCGAGATGGGCAATGAACAACTTTTCATCGCCAGCGCCGATGACCAATGCGACAGTGCCAAAGCCGAAGAGGTGGCGCGCAAGCTCATCGCCGCCCATGCCGATGTGGTGATCGGTTCTTTCTGCTCCAATCCCTCATTGGCGGAAGCGAGGCTTTTGGAAAAAGCGGGCGTCATGCTCATTTCGCCTTCCGCCACTCTGCCCGCCTTGACGGAAAGTGGACTATCAAACGTCATCCGGATCAGCACGCGCATTGATGCCCAGGGCGCCTTTGCCGCCCGCCGCATTCTGGCCAGGCGTCCTAATGCCAAACTGGCCTTGGTTGACGACGGCACAGCCCAGATGAAGGCCATCGTGCAAAGTTTCGCAGGCACCTATGGCAAACCAACCAGCCTTTCGTTCAGCTTCACGCCGGGCCAAAAGGACTTTGCCGAACTTGTTGC
>JAYTIG010000664.1:0-7323 GCA_043731995.1 Hyphomicrobiales bacterium | reverse complement strand
GCGGCACGGGTGACTGTGGTGCCTGTTCGGTGATCCTTGATGGCCGCCTTGTCTGCTCCTGCCTTGTGTTGGGTGCGGAGATGCAGGGCAAGAAAGTTGAAACCATTGAGGGCATGGCTGTCGGTCAAAAGCTGCATCCGCTGCAACAGCACTTCATTGACGGGGCCGCCTTGCAATGTGGCGTGTGCACGCCGGGTTTCCTGATGGCGGCAGATGCTCTGCTGCGCAAGAATCCTGATCCCACAGAGGAAGAAATCCGTTTTGGCCTTGCCGGCAATCTGTGCCGCTGCACCGGCTATGACAAGATCGTGCGTGCCGTTCAGGCCGCCGCAAAAGAAATGAGAGGCTGAACATGTCACTCGATTCCATGAATCCTGATCTGGTGCAAAAGCAATTCAAGATCATCGGCACGCGGCCGCGCCGCCCCGATGGCATTGACAAAGTCACTGGCCGCGCGCGCTATGGCGCTGACTTCACAATGCCTGGCCAGTTGATTGGCCTCGTGCTGCGTTCACCTCATGCCCATGCGTTGATTGAAAAGATCGACACTTCCAAGGCTGAAAAGCTGTTGGGTGTGAAAGCGGTGATTACGTCGAAGGACTTGCCCGACCTTACGGGTGGTGACCGCGGCATGTTTGACATTCTCGAAAACTGCATGGCGCGCAAGAAGGCGCTCTATGATGGCCATGCCATTGCTGCAGTTGCCGCGGTAGATGCAGCAACGGCGCGCAAGGCGCTCAAACTGATTGATGTGAAATATAAAGTCTTGCCGCATGTAACGGATGTTGATGAGGCCCTGAATCCCGACTCACCCGTGATCCATGCCCATGTCTTCACCGAAGGCATTGAACCTGCGCCGACCAGGCCTTCGAACTGGAACAAGCGCGCTGAATATGGCCATGGCGATGTGGATGACGGCTTTCGCGAGGCAGATGTTGTCATCAGCCGCTCCTACAAAACCGAACAGACACATCAGGGCTATATCGAGCCGCATTCGGTCAGTGCTTCGGTTTCGCCCGATGGCATGGCGGAGATGTGGGTATGCACGCAAGGTCACTTTGTTTATCGCAACCAGTGCGCCACGCTGCTCGGGCTGGATGCCAACAAACTGCGTGTCACCGCTTCTGAAATTGGCGGCGGCTTTGGCGGCAAAACCCACGTCTGGGCCGAGCCTTTGGCCCTGGCGCTTTCGCGCAAGGCCAACCGCCCGGTGAAACTGACGATGACGCGCGATGAAGTATTCCGCTGCACGGGGCCAACCTCTTCAACATCGGTTGATGTGAAGATTGGCGCCAAGAAGGATGGCACCATCACGGCTGCTTATGCCGAACTGCGTTACCAAGGCGGTGCGTTCCCCAGCAATTGGGCCGAATTTGGCGCGATGACATCTTGGGCTTGCTATGATTTGAAAAATGTCAAATCTGTCTCGAAGGATGCCATCGTCAACCGGCCGAAATGCGCTGCTTACCGCGCCCCCTCAGCCCCCGCTGCGGCCTTCGCCATTGAAAGCACTATTGATGAAGTAGCCAAGGCCATTGGCATGGACCCCATTGATTTCCGCATCAAGAATGCCGCGAAGGAAGGCACCAAGTCTTCCTATGGCCCAGTTTATGGCCCAATTGGCATTGGCCCAACATTGGAGGCCGCCAAGAACCATCCGCATATGAAAGCACCCTTGGGTAAAAACATGGGCCGCGGCATGGCCTGCGGTTTTTGGTTCAACTTCGGCGGCCAGACTTGTGTTGACGTGAACATCACGCCAGATGGCAATGTGAATGTGGCGCAAGGCACCATTGACGTTGGTGGCGCACGCGCTGCCATTGCCATGGCGGTGGCTGAAGAACTGGGTGTGGCTTATGAAAATGTGCGGAGCATCGTGGCCGACACCTCCTCGCTGGGCCACAATGACATGACAGACGGCAGCCGCGGCACTTTCTCAAGCTCCATGGCCGCCGTATTTGCCGCGCGCAATGCCATCACAGTGCTGCGCAACCGCGCCGCAAAGATTTGGGAAATCCCGGTGGACGAGGTGGAGTGGAAGGACGGTGCTGCCCATGCCAAGGGCACGCATCACGGCAACCGCTCACCGCTCAGCCTCAAGGAAATCGCGGCCCAGGCCGGCAATACCGGCGGGCCAGTGGCGGGCCATGCTGAAATCACGGCGGATGGCGCAGGTGTTTCCTTTGCCACGCATATTGCCGATGTGGAAACCGATCCTGAAACTGGCCGCAGCCTGGTGAAGCGTTACACCGTCATCCAAGACGCGGGCAAGGCGCTGCATCCCTCTTATGTTGAAGGGCAATACCAAGGCGGGGCGGCACAAGGCATTGGCTGGGCGCTGAACGAAGAATATGTCTATGGCAAGGATGGCCGGCTGCAGAATGCAGGCTTCCTTGATTACCGCATCCCGGTTTGCTCGGACTTGCCTTTTATCGACACGCAGATTTTGGAAATTGCCAATCCGCATCACCCCTACGGTGTTCGTGGTGTTGGCGAAACCTCAATCGTTCCGCCATTGGCAGCACTGGCCATCGCCGTGAGCAACGCCACTGGCGTGCGGCAAATGCACCTTCCCATGTCTCCACCGCGGGTGCTGAAATCGCTTAAGAGCAAGTGAGCGACAGGCACATCATTCATCTCTGGGGGGCGCTGCGGCCATTTGCCGGTGGCGCCCTTTCCATATCTGTCGAGGCTTCCACCATCCGTGAATTGTTCCGCAAGCTTGTGGAGCAACACCCTGGCATGGAACCGCATATCAAGCGCGGGGTTGCCGTTTCCATCGCAGGCAAGATCTACCGCGACCAGTGGGAGACGCCCTTGCCCCCAGATGCGGAAATCTATCTGCTGCCGCGCGTGCCGGGCGGTTAAGCCATTTTCTCACCATGCTGGCTATTGCCACACTGGGCAAAGAACGCTTGAGTAGTGGCATGAACTGGAAACACTATCTTGAAGCGCGCTACCTGGCCCTGACATTGAGTGCCGTGACATGCCTGCTGTGCATTCCCGGGTTCTGGATTGTTTCCAACCATCCCAGATGGGTTATGCTTTTGTTGCTGATCTGCGTGGCTTTGGTTGTTGTGGGCATTCATGATCTCAGGCAGGAACGCCATGCCATCTTGCGGAATTATCCTGTCATTGGCCACTTGCGGTTTTTCTTCGAAAAGATTCGCCCGGAAATGCGCCAGTATTTCTTTGAAGGTGATACCGACGGCATGCCGTTCCCGCGTGAACGCCGCGCCATTGTGTATCAGCGGGCCAAGAATGATCTCGACAAGAAGCCCTTTGGCACGCAGGGCAATGTCTATGCCGAGGGTCATGAATGGATGCTGCATTCAATCACGCCAAAGCCTTTGGCCAAGGAACTTTTCCGCATCACAATTGGCGGCCCGCACTGCACCAAGCCATATGATGCCTCGATCCTTAACATTTCGGCAATGAGCTATGGGGCGCTCTCTGCAAATGCCATCCGGGCGCTGAACCTCGGAGCCAAGCGCGGCAATTTTGCCCATGATACGGGCGAAGGTTCTGTGAGCCCCTACCACCTCGAAGCTGGCGGCGATTTGATTTGGGAAATTGGTTCGGGATATTTTGGTTGCCGCAAAGAGGATGGCACATTCTCTGCGGAGAAATTCGCCGCCACGGCGACTGATCCGCAAATCAAGATGGTTGAGATCAAGATCAGCCAGGGGGCCAAACCTGGCCATGGCGGCGTGTTGCCCGCTGCCAAGGTATCGGCTGAAATTGCCGCCATTCGCGGTGTTGCAATGGGCAAGGATTGTGTTTCGCCTGCGTCGCATTCGGCATTTTCAACGCCCAAAGAGCTCATTCTTTTTGTGGAGCGCCTGCGTGAGCTTTCGGGCGGCAAGCCCACGGGTTTTAAGCTCTGCATTGGCCATCCCCATGAATTCCTGGGCATTGTGAAGGCCATGCTGGAGCTTGGCATCACACCGGATTTCATTGTCGTTGACGGCAAGGAGGGTGGCACAGGTGCTGCCCCCGCCGAATTCATCGACAATATTGGGATGCCGCTGCGTGATGGGCTGGCCTTTGTGCATTCAAGCCTCACGGGCGCAGGCCTGCGCGGGCAAATCAAGCTCGGCTGTGCGGGAAAGATCATCACCGGCTTCGACATGGCGCGGGCCTTTGCGCTGGGTGCGGACTGGTGCAATGTGGCGCGCGGCTTTATGTTTGCCGTGGGTTGCATTCAGGCCCAAACCTGCCACACGGGCCATTGCCCCACCGGTGTGACCACCCAGGATGCTTCACGCCAGCGCGCGCTTTTTGTTCCATCAAAGGCTGAGCGCGTCACCAATTTTCACCGCGAAACCATCAAGTCCCTGGCGGAAATGCTGGCTGCGGCGGGTATGGTGTCGCCCAAGGATTTGATGCCTCATCATATTGTCCGCCGCATTGGTGATGGCCGCATTCTCACTTTGGGTGAGCAATTCACCTTTCTGGAAAATGGCGCCTTTATCGTCGGCTCCGCCCCGGCCGCAATGGCAAATATATGGGACCGGGCACAGAGCGACAGTTTTGGCTGATCGGCAAACTGTCCAATTTCTCGGTGTTGAGCAAATTTTGCCAATTGCCATGTCAGCGCCGAGGCGCGACAACACTAGTGGGAGGAACGCATGACGGCATTTCTGCAATCGCTTGGTGATGAGCTTGAATCGATCCGCGCGGCTTCCCTGTGGAAGGTGGAACGTGAAATCCTCTCATCCCAGTCAGCCCATATCGCCGTGGCGGGCGGGCGTGAGGTTTTGAACTTCTGTGCCAATAACTATCTCGGTCTCGCCAATCATCCGGCCCTCATAGCAGCTGCCAAAGCAGCGCTGGATAGCCACGGCTTGGGCATGGCTTCCGTGCGCTTCATCTGTGGCACGACGGACTTGCACCGCCAGCTTGAGGCGCGCATCGCTGCTTATCTCAGCATGGAAGACAGCATTCTTTTCGCCGCCTGTTTTGATGCCAATGGCGCGGTGTTTGAGCCCCTGTTCGGCGAGCAGGATGCCATCATTTCTGATGCGTTGAACCATGCTTCGATCATTGACGGCATTCGCCTCTCCAAGGCCAAGCGTTATCGCTATGCCAATAATGACATGAATGAACTGGAGGCTCGGCTGAAGGAAGCCAAGGCTGCAAACGCGCGCCGCATTGTCATCGCCACAGACGGTGTGTTTTCCATGGATGGCAGCTTCGCCGATCTCAAGTTTGTCCGCGCGCTGGCTGATAGATATGATGCACTGATCATGGTGGATGATTGCCACGCCACGGGTTTTATCGGCCCCAAGGGTGCTGGCACGCCGCACCGTGCTGGCGTGAAGGTGGATATTCTCACCGGAACCTTGGGCAAGGCGCTGGGTGGTTCGGCAGGCGGATATATTGCGGCATCCAAACAGGTTGTTGATCTCATGCGTCAGCGAGCGCGGCCCTATCTTTTCTCCAATTCCCTTCCGCCGCCGCTGGTGGCGGCCAGCAGCAAGGCCATTGATCTTGCCGAACAGGGCGATGATTTGCGCGCGCGACTATTTGAGAATGCAGAACTGTTCCGCTCACGGATGAATTCGACGGGTTTCAATCTTTTGCCGGGCCAACACCCGATCATTCCCGTAATGTTGGGTGAGGCCAAGCTGGCGCAGGAGATGGCGCGGGCGCTTTATGACGAGGGCCTTTATGTCACCGGTTTTTTCTATCCCGTGGTGCCTCAGGGCAAGGCGCGCATCCGCACGCAAATTTCGGCCGCGCATTCTGTGGGCGATGTTGAGGCCGCCGCCGCGGCTTTCAAAAAAGTGGGCAAGGCCCTGAAGGTGATTTCATGAGAGCATTGGTGAAGGCCCAGCGCGCTGAAGGCTTGGTGCTGCGCGATGAGCCTGTGCCCCAGATCGGGCCGGATGACATTCTCGTCAAGGTGGCGAAAACCGGCATTTGCGGCACTGACCTGCACATCTGGAAATGGGATGAGTGGGCGCAGAAGACCATTCCGGTGCCCATGGTCGTGGGCCATGAATTTGCAGGCGTGGTGTGCGAAATTGGTTCGCACGTGCGCACTGTGAAAGCAGGCGACAGAGTCTCCGGTGAAGGCCATCTCATCGGCATGAAAAGCCGTATGGCGCGGGCCGGGCATTTCCATCTCGATCCTGAAACCAAAGGCGTGGGCGTGAACGTGCCCGGCGCCTTCGCGGAATATCTCAAGATCCCCGCTTTCAACGCCATTCATTTGCCGCCGGAAGTGGATGATGAGATTGGCGCCATTCTCGATCCCTTGGGCAATGCGGTGCATACGGCGTTGTCATTTGAACTCATTGGCGAAGATGTGTTGATCACTGGTGCTGGCCCGATCGGCATCATGGCCGCGGCCGTCTGCCGCCATGTGGGTGCGCGGCATGTCGTTGTCACCGATGTGAATGATTATCGTCTTGAACTTTGCAATCAAGTCACAGACGCCGTCACCGTCAATGTCTCACGTGAAGACCTTCGCGATGTAATGACGCGCCTGCATATGCACGAGGGCTTCGACATCGGGCTTGAAATGTCTGGTGCGCCGCAAGCCTTTGACCAGATGGTGGATCACATGATTGTGGGCGGCAAGATCGCCATGCTCGGCATTCCAGCCAAGGCTACAACGGTGGATTGGAACCGCGTCATTTTCAAGAGCCTCACCATTAAGGGCATCTATGGCCGCGAGATGTTTGAAACATGGTACAAGATGATCGCCATGCTGCAATCGGGCCTTGATGTGCGCAAGGTGATCACGCACCGGATGAAGGCGGCGGATTATGCCCAGGGTTTCGCGCTGATGAAGCAGGGGGCCTGCGGCAAAGTTGTTTTGGATTGGGCGTAGATGAAACTTCAAGAGCCAGAACACAAACTTCCAAATGATGCAACGGCCAAGAAAGCTGTGAAACCTGTTATTTGCTATCCAGTGGAGGGCTTGGTGCAGCCCGATTTGGCCGCTTACCGCAGCGCGCGCGAGGGTTGGCGCAAAACGGGCGAAATCATGGTGCCGCCACGTGAGGGGCGCTGCTTTGAAGTTCCGGCGGGGCATTTCTTCCGCATCGTTTCAATTGATGGCCCGCAGGTTGGCGATCTCAATCTGTGGAATGCGGCCAATCACGCTGAACGCTTTTTCTCCGGCAAGACACGCGCGCTTCATGGCACGCATGTTTCAACCGGTGACAGGCTGTGGAGCAACTTGCCTTATCTGCGGCCCTTGGCGACAATCACTGAGGACACGCTGGATTGGTATGGCTTTGATGAATTCGGCGGCAGCGTGCATGATGTGATTGGCACGCGTTGCGACCCCTACACACACCGTCTGCTTTC
>JAYTIG010000663.1:0-7332 GCA_043731995.1 Hyphomicrobiales bacterium | reverse complement strand
CCAAACTGAACTGGATCGACATGCTGCGCGATGTGGGCAAGCATTTCAGCGTGAACCGCATGCTGACGATGGATTCGGTGAAGTTGCGTCTGGATCGTGATGGGGCAGAACTTTCCTTCATTGAATTCAACTACATGGTGCTGCAGGCTTATGATTTTGTTGAATTGGCCAAACGCCAGGGCTGCAACCTGCAAATGGGCGGTTCTGACCAATGGGGCAATATCGTCAACGGCATCGATCTTGGCCGCCGCATGGGCACACATCAGCTTTATGCCCTCACCTCACCGCTAATCACGCTCGCCTCCGGTGCCAAGATGGGCAAGACAGCTGCAGGTGCCGTGTGGCTGAATGCCGACATGCGCAGCCCATACGAATATTGGCAGTTCTGGCGCAACACCGAAGATGCCGATGTGGGGCGTTTCCTCAAGCTGTTCACCACTTTGCCGCTTGATGAAATCGTCAAGCTGGAAAAACTGGGCGGGTCAGAGATCAATGAGGCCAAGAAGGTTTTGGCCAATGCGGCAACTGCACTGGTTCATGGACAGAAAGCAGCCGACGACGCCGCAGAAACCTCGCGCGAGACCTTTGAAGAAGGTGGCGCTGCCAAAGGCCTGCCGAGCGTTGAGGTGGATTTGCCAATCAGCGTATTGCTGGCACTGGTGCAGGCGGGCCTGTGTTCATCCAATGGCGATGCCAAGCGCAATATTCAGGGTGGCGCCATCAAGGTGAATGATGAAGTGGTCAGCAATGACAAACTCATGCTGGATGCGGCCTTGCTCAACGCCGAAGGCGCGATCAAGCTCTCCATGGGCAAGAAGAAACATGTGCTGCTGAAGCCGCGTTAAGGGTGTTCAATTTGCCGATTTGCCAGTGTTGGGGTCAACTGTCGGAGACTTGGGGCTGAAATCAAACAGGCGGCGGAAAATGCCCGGCGCCAAGGCCGACATGGGGTTCATTTTGATTTGTGGGTCGGCCAGGGTTCCGGCCATGGCGTAAGTAACACCAAAAATGCCTTCGTTGTAATTGCCGCCGCTCAGAATGTCGCCAATCACTGGCACGTTGTTGAAAGCGCGCGAAAGGCCGCAGGCGGGAATCACCGTTCCGGCAACATCCAGCGCATTGTCCGACTTGCGGATAACACCATCGGCCGTTGCGCACATGGTTGGGCCACGCACTGTGCCCTCCTTGAAGCGAATAAATTTGTCGTCTGCTGAGAAAGGCAGATGCAAAATGTTGAAGGATACGGATTCGCTGCGCGGTCCATTCTTGGTCGGTTTGCCGCGCTTGTCGAGTTCTGCCAAAGTGGCTTCGTTGCGCACGTCAAAATCCTGAATGGTCAAGATGCCGTTATGCATGGGTGAACCCGCTTCGTTGCCGATCAGTGCATAGAAGTCGAGTGAACCTCCGGCAATCTTGGAATAAAAATTGGCGGCGCGCATGGCTGAGCCTGCATCGCCACTTTTCACGCGCATCTCGCGTCCCGTGGGCAGAGGCACGACCGAGGCCGCAACTGGTTGGCCATTGATAAATGTGCCGTGGATATTGGCTTCGGCAATGCGCCCCGCCCTGGCACGCAGATTGGCCGTCACATTGTTGATAATTTCGCCGCGGTTGGCGACAACCTTGTCGAAATGGGCCCGCAAGGTGAAGTCCTGTGCTGATTGCGCAGAGCCGCCACTGCCCTCGCCAGGCTTGGGCGGGGGGGAAATGATAGTTTTGATATAGGGCCTTGCATCAAGGTTGGTGCCAGTAATTTGCAAATCCGTGGTGCCATCGCCGGGGATGGCCCGCACGGAAAACACGTTGTCCTCATCCAACTTGATTTCGCTCATGCTCACCGCTTTGAGCTTGCCCAACGCCGTCAATTCAATGGCGCCCTTGAGATGAAGCCCGGGCCCATCCAGTTTGAAATCCTGCACTGAGCGGCCTTGCTCACTGGTTACAAGGTGAAAACTGGCCGTGGTTCCATCTGTGGGCGGGCGCATCCAACTCAGCGTGGAAAGGCGCATTGTTGCCGATGAAAGATCAGCTTTGACATCAAAGATTGGATGGCCGGATTGGTCCTTGATCATGGTGGCATCCACGCCCACGGGCCCAGTCAAGTAGTCAGACAAGTTAATACCCATCTTCTCACGGCTCTTGTCATCCACAGTGGCGGAGAATTGCGCCGTGGCCCTGCCGCCTTCGCGCGGCTTCGACCAGGAAATCCTGGCAGGCTGGCCATTGATCTTGGCAGGGCCGGAAATATCCACCTTGTCGGGGGAAAGTGTGATGGTGAAATCACCATTGCTCAGATCAATGCCAGGCGCCAAATCATTCACTTCCACATCCTTCACCGAAAGTTCGGTGGTGAGAACAACGCGCTCTTTGGGCACATCCTTGATCAAAGGCATTTTAATGCCAAGTTTCACGCGTGCCGTGCCTTTGGCCTTGGGCAAGGGTTCTGCAGGATCTGGCTTAACGATCTTCACATCCGGGTGGCTGGCCAGTGCCAACATGGCCGAAATTGGCGATTCCAGATTGAATACAAATGACCCCAACACTTCATCGGCCAAGAGGTTAGTTGCCTCAAAGGAGCCGCTGTTCAGCTTCACAACCTCACCTGATTCCAAGGCCGCTTCACCACCGTCAATATCCAGCGTGAACACATTGTCGGACAAATGCGCCTGGCCAGAAGCCTTGGTGAGGACAGGCAGGCTTTTGAAATAATGTGTGGTGACATCTTTCAGCGAAAACTGAAAGTCCACCGCCCCATCCGGGTTGCGCCTGTTCACGCGCGCTTGCGCCAACGCATTTTCATCAAAGTTGAGTTGGAACGTGCCTTCGGGAATAGTGCCATCAACAACATTCTCTGAAACCCAGATGCGAGTTCTTGGTGCCACAATCGGCGGCCAAAGGAAGTTCAGCAATTCGGCCGATATATCCCGCACGCGGCCTGCGATATGGATGCCCGGTGATTTCTCACCACCTGTCACATTGCCCCGCAAGCGCAGACCGGTATTGCCAGACATGATGACCAGATCATCAATATCAAGCCGTGCTTTATCGACCGAGGCCTGACCACTGAACTCGATCCGGTCAATCGTAATGCCGGCAGCGTCGGATTTTCCGCCTGCCACTGCCTTCGTTGCAAGCTTGAGGCCAAGTGCAGTCAACTTTCCGTCGGCGCCGCGCAAGGGCTGCACATTGCCAGAAAGATCGAGGCTCCTGCCGCCAACCACCAGCGTGGAATTCGAAAGATCGAAACTGCCGGTTTCGGGCGCATAGGAGACATGAACATAGCCTTCATCAATGGCGATGGGCTGGGCGAAGAAATCTGGCAGCGTGATCTTTCCGGCTTTGGCCTGGAATTCTGCAACCGAAGTCAAAACCTGGCCCGCGGAATTGAGGCTCAACTCGACGTGCCCTGAAAGCGGTGTGCTGACAGCAGCGAATTGCGATAGTGCAAAGATCTTGCGCGCCACAGCCGATGGCACAAGATTATCGACGGTTGATGAAATATCGAATTTCTTCTCATCGTGACGGTAGGTTGCGGAAATTTCGGCGTGCCATGGCTCTGACACAGTGGCGATATCGGCCTTAGCCAGAACCACGAAGCCATAGGGCTTTTTCTGGAAGGTGAGATCAGCCTTGGGCGCAAACCAGTTGGCGGCATTGGCGTCGTCATAGAAATTCAATTCGGCATCGGTGATCCGAATATCATCCAGTGCCGAAAGTGTATTACTGGCGTCATGCTGGTCAAAAATCTGCAGCAGCTTGGCACCACTGCTCTGGGGGGCGGGCGCTGCTTCGACGGCTTGATCAGTTTTACCTTGCACCGTTTGGGATCCCGCGCCGGCCTGCGTCTCATCGCCAGTGCCATTTACGCCGAGCTCCAGTGAACCATCAACGTTGCGCCGTGCGGAGATATGCGGGCCTATCAGTTCCAGGTTGCGGGCGCTAATTCGACCCAAGAGAAGTGCTGTCTTGTCGAGCGCCACACCGGCCTGAGGCGCAGAGGCAATGCGATTGCCGTTGGCATCAGAAATCAGAATGTTATTGAATCGCACCTGTGGCACGCCGGTTTTAGGATCTATGGCCAGAAAGGCGTTGCCCAGTTTCACTTTCATGTCTGGCAATTCACCGGCGATGGCTTGTTCAATCCGGTCATTGAAATAGGCGAGGCTGACTGGCCCTTGCGTCAGCCGTGCATAGGTTGCCGCTGCCACTACGACAAGCAGCAGCATGAGCGCCAGAAGCCCGACCATGACATATTTCAGAACCCTGGACCTCAAAAGCATCAGACCCGAGACAAACCTTCTTTCGCGATTCTACCCGCCCTGCGAGCTGGATGCTTGCCTTTTCCCACTATTTCCACACCAAACCAAGTGTTAGCTCAGTGTGTTAAGGCCCGCCGGTGCCTTGTCTTTCTGGCCAGACAAGTGAGGCAACAGCATGGCGATGGTTTGGCGCAATTCAGCCCCAATTCGCACCCATGACACGGCTATCATTTGCGACTAGAGTCCGCTGGGACTCAATTAACCCTGAGGTTCACTATGCTTTTCAAACGTGGCAAACCCGACAAGCGGCAAGCGGCCGTGCAAGAGCCAATCGATACCGCCCCCCAGGGTGAGCCAACTTACATTGCCAGCGACACCAGCTTTGAAGGCAATATCAACAGCAATGGTGAAATCCATATTGATGGTGAATTGCGCGGCCATGTGCAGGCCCACACCTGCCTGGTTGACCGGCATGGCGAGGTGATTGGTGGCATTTCAGCGCAATATGTTGTGGTGCGTGGCCGGGTGATAGGCCCGATCAATGCCACGCAGGTGACGATCCAGTCGGGGGCCCATGTTGAAGGCAATGTGGTACACGAAGGGCTTTCGATCGAGAATGGTGCCTTTGTGATGGGCTCCATAACGCAAAACAACCTCCCCGAACCTTCGCTTGCCGCCCGGCCAGCTGGGCTGCCCGGATTCGGCACTGAGAGCTATGTGCCCACTCAACTGCCAGAACCGACTAAGGCAAAGCAGGATGACGATGCTGATAATATCCTGCCGATGATGAAAGCCTTGAAGTAACCCCGGTCAGGGCCCGCATTATTCAATATCTTCGATCGTTTCCTCTCCGCCGCCGCGAATGCGGTGGGCGAGTGAGGCCTGGATGAAATCCTCAATATCGCCATCCAACACTGCAACGGTATTTGAGGTGGAATGGCCTGTGCGCAAATCCTTCACCAGCTGATAGGGCTGCAACACGTAAGACCTGATCTGATGGCCCCAGCCAATCTCCGTTTTCTTGGCATTGGCGGCATCGACCTTTTCCTGCTTCTTCTGCAGTTCCAATTCATAAAGGCGCGCTTTCAACATCTTCATGGCTGTTGCGCGGTTCTTGTGCTGCGAACGCTCAGCTTGGCAGGCGACGATGATGCCGGTGGGCATGTGGGTGATGCGCACGGCGGAATCAGTGGTGTTCACATGCTGGCCGCCGGCGCCTGAAGCGCGGTAGGTATCGATCTTCAGATCACTTTCGACGACTTCGATTTCAATGTTGTCATCAATCACCGGATAGGCCCAGGCCGAGGCGAAAGAAGTGTGGCGGCGGGCATTTGAGTCATAGGGCGAAATACGCACAAGGCGGTGAACGCCGCTTTCGGTTTTCAGTTTGCCATACGCATTGTGGCCCTTGATCTGCAGCGTGCAGCTCTTGATGCCCGCCTCTTCACCGTCGTGCTGATCGAGAACTTCAACCTTATATTTGTTCTGGTTGGCCCAGCGCACGTACATGCGCATCAGCATTGACGCCCAATCCTGGCTTTCGGTGCCACCAGCGCCTGCATTGATTTGCAAATAAGAATCGTTCGCGTCGGCCTCGCCAGAAAGCAACGCATCCAGTTCTACTTTGGCAATGTCAGACTTCAATGCCGTAATAGATTTTTCCGCTTCGGTAACAATGCCCTGATCGCCTTCAGCCTCGCCCATTTCGATGAGCTCGGCATTGTCTTTCAATGCTTGCTGGACTTTGAGAATGCCGCTGATGCGGTTGTCGAGGTCTTGCCTCTTGCGCATCACTTCCTGGGCTTTTTGCGGGTCATTCCAAAGAGCGGAATCTTCAGCCTTGGCATTTAGCTCAGCAAGTTCGCGGACTGAATTGTCCCAGTCAAAGATGCCTCCTGAGCAGGCCCAGGGACTGCTCGATTTCGGAAATAGCTTTGGCGGTTTCAGCGCGCATGTCTCAATCTTTCAAATCGTTTGGAGGGCTCAATAGAGGCCGTTGCTGCCATTCGTCAACCCGCCGTCTTGCTGGCCATCACCAGACGCTGGTGCATCAGCACCTTGGGCAGGCACCAACACCACACCGCCGGGCTTGCCGCCGAGAATGCCAGCTGTGGCTGAACCGATCACAGCAGCATTGGACGGCGGCTCATCGCCAGGTTTGAAGGCCTCAAGAATTACACCATCGGTGCCATAGACGGCACGCTTACCGCTTTTCACCTCTATGGGAATTAGTTCAATGCCGCGTGGCACGCGGAAAGGAATGGCGGCCTTGTCACGCAGCGCGAGCCGCATGAAATCCGCCACCACAGGTGCTGCCAGTTCACCACCTGTGCGCCGCTTACCCATGGGCTTGGGATTGTCATAACCAATATAGACTCCCACGGTGAGATCGGGTGTGAAGCCTACAAACCAAGCATCCTTCTCATCGTTGGATGTGCCAGTCTTGCCCGCCACCGGCTTGCCGACAATTTGCACTTTCCTACCCGTGCCACGCTCGACCACGCCCTCCATCATCGAAGTGATCTGATAGGCGGTATAGGGGTTCATCACCTGCTCGCGATTGTCAATCAGATCAGGCTCACTCATGCCGGGAGAAAAATGATCCACCTTGCACGCAGAGCAGTCACGGGTGTCATGGCGATAAATGGTGCGGCCGAACCGGTCCTGAATGCGATCCAGAAGCGTAGGTTCGAGTTTATGGCCGCCATTGGCAATCATGGAATAGGCGGTCGTCATTTTCAGCAAGGTGGTTTCGCCTGCGCCCAGCGCCATGGCCAGTTCGTGGGGCATATGGTCATAGATGCCAAGGCGTTCTGCAAGATCGGCGATCTTGGTAATGCCCATGGCATCGGCCAGACGCACCGTCATGGTGTTGCGTGATTGCTCGATGCCGCGGCGTAGGGTTGAAGGGCCGTAGAAATCCTTTTCATAGTTCTTGGGCTTCCAGACTTCGCCGTTCTGCAACTTGATTTCAATCGGCGCATCGAGAACCACCGAAGCAGGCGAATAGCCATTGTCCAAGGCGGCCGCATAAACCACAGGCTTGAAGGACGAACCCGGCTGGCGCATGGCC
>JAYTIG010000662.1:0-2773 GCA_043731995.1 Hyphomicrobiales bacterium | reverse complement strand
TATGATGAAATCAACGCTTTCGAAAAACCCAGCGCCATTTCGCGTGGGCTGGCCTTTGTACCAGCCCTCTCTGGCCTTGCCGCGCCGCATTGGGACAGGAACGCTGCGGGCCTTTGGCTGGGCCTGGGACTTGACACCGCCAAGGAAGATATGATGCAGGCAGTGCTGGAAGGTGTTGCCCTGCGGGCCTGCGAGGTGATGGAAGTGATGGCGCGGCAGGGCGGCCGGGGCACCAGCATTTCAATTGATGGGGGCTTGTCAAAGAACCCCTATTTCGGCCAGTTTCTGGCCAATGCCCTGAACCGCCGCGTGCTGGTTTCATCCTCGGCGGATTTGACAGGCCTTGGTGTGGCCCGCATGGCGATGCTGGGGGCGGGCGTGAAGTCACTGCCACCTTTGCCCAAACCGACACAGGCCTATTTGCCGTTGGAACCTTTGCCCGCCAGCCTTCATTCGCGCTTTGGAATTGCCGTGCTGCGCGCTAAAGGATGGAAAGGTTTTTAGAAAAAATCAGGGAGCAAGAAATGGCCATCACCGGCACAACAGAAAAATCAACGGGCCGCATCCGCTATGGCATGGTGGGCGGCGGGCAGGGCGCATTCATCGGTGCTGTGCATCGCCTCGCAGCGCGTATCGACGATCATTATGATTTTGTTGCGGGCGCACTCTCGGCCGATCCCGAAAAGGCAGTTGCCTCCGGCCGCGAATTGGGCCTTGCAGATGATCGCATCTATTCTGACTTCAAGGTCATGGCCAAACGCGAGTCGCGCCGCCAGGACGGCATTGAAGCTGTCTCCATCGTCACGCCCAATCACATGCATTTTCCTGTGGCCAAGGCCTTCATTGAGGCTGGCATCCATGTGATTTGCGACAAGCCGCTGTCGCTAAATTTGAAGGAGGCAAAGCAGCTTGAAGCGCTGCTGAAGAAGCACCCGAAGGTGATCTTCGCTCTCACCCATAATTATTCCGGCTATCCAATGATCCGCCAGGCGCAGGCCATGGTGGCCAAAGGCGAACTTGGTGAAATCCGCCTCGTGCAAGGCGAATATCCGCAAGACTGGCTCACCACTGATATTGAAAAAACGGGCCAGAAGCAGGCCGCCTGGCGCACTGACCCCAAGCGATCTGGCGCAGGTGGTTGCGTGGGTGATATTGGCACCCACACCTATCAACTCGCCACTTTCGTATCCGGCCTCAAGCTGGACGAAATTGCATGCGAACTCACGTCCTTCGTGAAGGGCCGCAAGCTTGACGACAATGTTCAAGCCACGATGCGTTTCAAGGGTGGTGCCAAGGGCGCCATCTGGGCATCGCAGGTTGCTGTCGGCCATGAGAATGGTTTGAAGCTTCGTGTCTATGGCACGAAGGGCGGCATTGAATGGGTGCAGGCTGATCCGAACTATCTCTGGTTCACGCCCTATGGCGGCGAAAAGCGCCTGATCACCCGCAGTGGTGCAGGTTCGGGCCCGGAAGCAGCGCGTGTCACACGCATTCCTTCAGGCCACCCGGAAGGCTATCTCGAAGGCTTTGCCAATATCTATTCTGAAGTGGCACAAGCCATCAAAGCCGCCCGTGCTGGCAAAAAAGCGCCGAAAGGTGTTCAGTTCCCTGACATTGAAGATGGCGTTGCCGGCATGGCCTTCATTGAGGCCTGCGTGAAAAGTTCCAAGGGCAATGGCAAGTGGGTGAAGTTGTAAGCTGGATGGCGTGAGGCATTTCACGCCTCGCTCGCCTCAGGTCCGCGTTGTGTGGCGTCAGTCTTTTGTCTAAGTTCTTCAATGGGCCGGGCGGGAGACGCAAATTGGACGCTTCACACAAAGGCGAAGATGAGGTTTGGGCCGAGGTACTTGCTAGCGAACATGCGGCCATAGAAGAACGGCGCGCATGGCTTTTTGGCCAACGGCACGCATTCCGCAATTCACCTAAACCTGACATCACAATCAAACACGCCAACGCGCGGCCAGGCAAACACCCGGCCAAGTCGGGTGAATTCAGCACGCGCGGCTTGGCCCTTTCGGGCGGCGGCATCAGATCTGCGGCCTTCAGTCTGGGTGCATTGCAGGCGCTGGAAGTGGATGGCCAATTTGAAAATTTTGATTACATATCCACTGTTTCAGGAGGTGGCTATACAGGCACGGCACTGACCGCGGCCATGACCAAAAATGGCGGGAAGTTCCCCTTTGTGGATGCGCAAGACAAGGTGAGCGACAGCGCCAAGGTGCGCCATATCAGGGACTTCTCCAACTATCTGATACCCATGGGGTTGATTGACTTGTTGCGCGATCTCGGCATTGTTTTCCGCGGCCTGGTGGCCATAGCGATGATTGTTTTGCCGGTGTTGTTGCTGCTCACGGCCTTCACGCTCTATTTCAATCGGAGCTATGACGAACTTAGCACACCACCAGTCAAATTCTGGTTCGGCATAAGTTGGCCTCTATTTGATGACCGCTTCGCCTGGACCCAAACCTTGCTTTTGTTTTCACCGCTGTTCTTCGGCCTTTGGGCCATTTGGCGCAGCGTGCAAAGATCAATCTCCAGCGAATTTTCTGGTTGGGCCGTGAATGTCGCGGCGGCTGCTCTGGCGCTTTTCGGCGTTACAGCCTTTCTTGAGTTACAGCCCTTTCTCGTTGCTCATTTTGGCAATGCGAGTCGAATAGGGCCATTCATGAGTGGTGCCCAACTCGACAAAGGCGTCACTTTTGATTCCGTGAAAGCATGGGCCCTTGCTGCGGGTTCGGTGATTGCCACAGTCTCGGCTTTTGCCAGAAAGCTG
>JAYTIG010000661.1:0-7337 GCA_043731995.1 Hyphomicrobiales bacterium | reverse complement strand
CTTCCGCAGATGGTGGCCGCAGTTCTGGCCGATCAGCGGCCATTGGCTGAACTCAAGACTGATGAACTGGCCAAACGTGTCAAGATTGCCCAGCGTTTCCTGAATGATCCATCCACCGCACCAGATGTGAAAGCCCAACTGCAAGCTGTTGCCGATGCTTCCAATGCTGAACTGGCCACGCGCCAGGCTGCAGCGGATGCCAAAGCGGCTGCCGATGCGAAAACCCAAGCCGCTGCAGATGCAAAGTCCAAGGCCGATTCCAAAGCTGGCGCCGACGTACAGGCTCAAGCCGATGCCAAGGCTGCTGCTGATGCAAAAGCCAAGGCCGATGCCAAAGCTGGCGCCGACGCACAGGCTCAAGCCGATGCCAAGGCTGCTGCCGATGCAAAAGCGGCCGCAGACGCCAATGCAGCGCAAACCCAACAGCCGCCCGCACAAACGGCCAAGCCAGTGCTACCGCCTGTACAAACGGCCCAGCCCGCGACTCCGCCAGCCAAGCCATTGGAAAAGGCAACCAGCGCTGCCCCAGCCGTGGACCCCGCTGCCACCCAGGCGCCAGCGCCCGACAAGGTGCAACAGCTGGATGCCAATGCCGGTGATCCTGCGGCTGAACAGCAAGCCAAGGCCTATCTGGCCGATGGCTCAGACATTTCCAAGCTCGGCGATGATGTGCTGCGCAAGCGGCTGGATGACGTGCGTGAGCTTCTTGCCGCCAATCAGCTGTCGCAGGAAACTGAACGCGCCGTGCGCGCCAAACTGCTAAAAGAACGTGACGTGTTGCGCCTGCACATGGCCCAGGCCGAAGCCGTCAAACAGCAACAGGCGGCCGCGCAAAATCCGCCACCCGCCTTGCCGCAACCCGGTGTTCCCAAACCACCAGTTGCGGGCGCAAATGGGCAGCCACAGGCGCAACCTGGCCAGCCACCAGCGGCCCTGCCGCCCGGTGCCAAGTTGCCACCGCCGCCAGCACCTCCACCGCAATCGGCCAATGCGGGTGGTGGGATTAACTTCAATCTCTCCATCGGATTTATCTCAGCCGCAACACCGCCGCGTGATGTCTTGTCTGACCGCCGTCCGCCAGACATGCTGCAGGCGTCTGAATTGCAGCGCCGCATTCAGGTTTATGACGATGCCATTCAGGACGATCGCTATGATCCTGGCTACCGCGACTATTGGCGCCGCTCACTGGACTACAACCGCGCCATCCTGCGTGAACGCCTGCGCGAAGAGCGCCGCCAGCGCGCCATGGAATTGAATGCCGGGCAAGACCAGATGGATTTCCAAATGGATGCGCCTCCGCCACGTCACATGCCGCACTCGGTGTTTGCTGCCGAGGTGGATGACGCCGAGTTGCAAGGCGTTCTCACCGCAGCCCCGATGGGCGATTATCAGCCCCGCTACAAGGTGAAGGATATTGCGGGTGATCCAACTTTGCGCCAGGCAATTCCGCGCGTGGATGTTGATACCGTTCACTTCGGTTACAACGAAGGCTTCGTCCGCGAGGAAGAGCTTTCACACTTGGACAATATTGCATCCATCATAGAGCGCGTGGTGAAGAAATTTCCAAATGAAGTTTTCCTCATCGAAGGCCACACCGATGCCATGGGCTCGGATGCCTATAACCTCAATCTCTCCAGGCTGCGTGCGGAAAGTGTGAAGCGGATGATGACCACCTATTACGTCATCCCCGCCAAGAACTTGCGCACTGTGGGCCTTGGCGAACGCTTCCTCAAGATCCCAACCTCTGATCCAGAACCCGAAAACCGCCGCGTCTCGGTGGCCCGCATCACGGGGCTGTTGGGACTGGGGCAGTAAACCCGGACCTCATGCTGAGGTGCTTTCCCCGGATTTTTCCGGGGAAAGCCTCGCAGCATGCTTCGCAAGTGCGGAGTATTGGCGCATCCTTCGAGGCTCGCCGCGCTCGCACCTCAGGATGAGGTAGAGATGTGGAAAGACCGCACCGACATTAACCTGTCATTAACCGCGTAGAGTCCCTCCAAGCCATTGAAAAGAATCATTTTCCGGAAGCGAGAATCGGGCGACAACACCGCCCATGAGCACGCAGGAACGCACCCGTCGCAGGCTTTTTATCGCCATCGCTCTTTGCATTGGTCTCGCCATACTGGCACCCATGGCCGTGCTTGCGGCATAGCCGGAAGTCCAAGGACTTAATTGCGGCTCGTCCCTCGTTAGATTAACTTCTTCCAATGGCAACACGAGAAACGTGGCGCGGCATTGCACTGGTGGGGGCTTCCTCTATTGTGTGGGGCATGGGAGGACTGTTCACCCGGCTTCTTCCGTTCGATTTATGGACAATCATTTTTTGGCGCGGGGCCTTTGCCACCCTCTTTGTCGGAGCCTATGCCTACTGGCGCTTTGGCGCGGCGCTTGGTGCAAAAATCAAAAGCTCTGGCACGGTCGGGCCGATTGTATGCTTTTGTATCTTGGCCACCATCACGCTCTTTCCGGCGGCGTTCCAACTCACGACGGTGGCCAAGGCCTTCATGATCCTGTCAGCCTTGCCCTTTGTCACGGCGGCCATCGCTTGGCTTTGGCTGCGCGAAGTGCCTTCAAAATTGACGGTGCTCGCCAGCCTGGTTGCGGCCTTCGGAATCTTCATCATGGTTGGCCCGTCATCGGATGGGCCGCAGCTTGGCGATGCCCTGGCTGCCGCAGGAACTGTGACCCAGGCCTTGGCCACCGTTGCCATACGCCGCAACCCAAACGTGAGCATGCTGCCGATGGTATGGTTTGCACAAATCCTCTCGGTGGTGGTTGCCTGGCCCTTGGCACAGCACCTGGCGGATTTGTCAGCGCGTGACTATCTGGTGGCTGCCGGATTTGGCCTAGGGCCAATGACGTTGGGCATTGCGCTTTTTGTTGCGGGATCAGCCATGATTGCGGCATCGCTTACTGCGCTCATAGGCATTGCCGAAGGCCCCATCGGCGCCCTTTGGGCCTGGATTGGCGTGGGTGAAGTGCCAAGCACCTCAACCGTCATTGGTGGCGCAGTCGTTCTTCTGGCAGTGATCTGCCGCGTTTTGCTGGAGAAGGAAGCCGGGTGAAGGGGCTTAGCCCAACACCTTCTCAGCACTCACATAATCATAACCCAAATCCTTGGCCACTGCCAGGTAGGTGACTTTGCCGCCTGCAACGTTTAACCCGTTGCGAAGGTGCAAATCGTCGTGCAGCGCCTGCTTCCAGCCCTTGTTGGCAATGGCGAGACCAAAAGGCAGCGTGGCATTGTTGAGTGCAAAGGTGGAAGTGCGCGCCACGCCGCCAGGCATGTTCGCCACGCAATAATGCACCACATTGTCCACAAGGTAGGTGGGCTCGGCATGGGTGGTGGCATGCGAGGTTTCAGCACAGCCGCCTTGGTCGATGGCTACGTCCACGAAAACAGAGCCGGGCTTCCAATCCTTCAACATGGCTTTGGTGATCAGCTTTGGTGCAGCAGCGCCGGGAATGAGTACGCCGCCTATGACAAGATCAGCCGCAGCACATTCATCTTCGATCGCAGCCTGTGTGGAGGCCACTGTTTTCAGCCCAAGACCGAAGCGGGCAGTCAGTTCCTCCATGCGGTCATTGGATTTTTCGATGATGGTGACATCAGCGCCCATGCCCAAGGCTATGGCCGCCGCATTGGTGCCGACAACGCCACCGCCGAGGATCACAACCTTGGCCGGAGCAACGCCGGGGACACCACCCAGCAACATGCCGCGCCCGCCTTGGCGCTTTTCAAGGCAATGAGCGCCAGATTGCACGGACATGCGCCCGGCAACCTGGCTCATTGGCGCGAGCAGCGGGAGGCCACCGCGCGCGTTGGTAACAGTTTCATAGGCAATGCAAATGGCGCCGGACTTCACGAGGTCTTTCGTCTGTTCCGGGTCAGGCGCGAGATGGAGATAGGTGTAGAGGATCTGGCCTTCGCGCAGCATGGCGCGTTCAGCGGCCTGCGGCTCTTTCACCTTCACGATCATGTCGGCCTTGGCAAAAATATCTTTCGGCGTGTCAATGATGGTTGCACCCGCTGCAATATAATCCGCATCGCTGGAACCGATGCCAGAGCCTGCATTCTTCTCCACCAACACCTTGTGGCCGCCACGCACGAATTCGCGCACCGACAGGGGTGTCAGGCCCACGCGGTATTCATGGTTCTTGATTTCCTTTGGCAGGCCGATGAACATTTCTTGAATCTCCGTTGATGACGCGAAGCCTAGCGCGGCGCCGCTGGGAGATATTTTCAATTCCCGATATTGTGTTCGCCCCGCATGGTGTTTTGTTCGAAAATATGATAAGAAATTCGAATGAACAGCCAGAAATTTGATAAATCGGACAGAATCATCCTCTCTGAAATGCAGCGCCGTGCCACTATGCCGATTGCGGAATTGGCCGAAAAAGCAGGGCTTTCTGCCTCGTCCTGCCATCGCCGCGTGAAGCTGTTGGAGGAGGCTGGTGTGATCACCGGCTATGCCGCGCAGCTTGATGGCCGCGCACTGGGCTTTGCCAATGACTTCTTTGTTGAAGTTTCGCTCGGCGCACAAACCGAAGAGGCCTTCGAGAAATTTGAAAAGGCCATTCAGCGCGTGCCGGAAATTCTGGAATGTCATTTGATGAGTGGACAGTTTGACTATCTGCTGCGCGTGGCGGCGGCCGATGCCAACGATTATGAGCGCATTCACCGCACCAAGCTGTCGCGGCTGCCGGGCCTGCAGCGCCTTCAATCGTCGCTGGCCTTGCGGGCGGTGAAAAAGTGGAGTGGGTATCCAATTATCTAGAGTCATCCATCCAACAAACCGTCATCCCGGCGAAGGCCGGGATTGGGCTTAATTGCAAGCGCCGAACCCAGACAAAGCCCGGCCCCGGCCTTCGCCGGGGTGACGGAGTTTAATGGGTTAAATCAGACAGCACTTCTTTTCCGGTCCATCGCCACCATGAAAAGGCCTGCACCGATCACAATGCCAGCACCCATCAGCGTGTAGAAATCGGGATAGTCGCCAAACCAGACGATGCCGTAAGTCACAGCGAAAACCATAGCCGAATATTCCAGCGGGGCTACAAAGTTGGCGGGGGCCGCCTGATAGGCGCGCACGAAAAACACCGATGACACGCAGGAGAACAGGCCCATCAAGCCCATCACGGAAAGGTCTTTCATGGCGGGCCATGTGAAAGGTTTGGTGAGCGCGGCAAATGTGGCGCTGCCACTGGCGTCAATGTGCAATGCTGAGATCAGTATTCCGATAAGAAGCGAGCCCGCGAAATAGAGCACACTTTGCATGTTGGCGATCACCAGCGGGTCGGTACCTTGCGAAATCTTGCGGCTGAGCAATTGGCCCAGCGCATAGCCGAACGCAGAGTAAAGCGCCAGCAGGGCGGCAGGCGTGAAGCTTTCGCCACCGGGGCGCACGCTCACCAGCACGCCGCCAAAACCAAGCGCAATCGCCAGCCAGCGATAGCCCGGCACTTTTTCACCCAGCGCCCAACCCGCCAGGCCGCCAACAAAGAAGGGCATTGTGAAATAGATCGCCACGGCATTGGCCAAGGGCAGCGTGGCAATGGCCAGGGCGAAGGCCATATAGGCTGAGAACAGGATCACCGAGCGCAGCAAAATCAATCGCCACGCGGCGGGCAATGCAAAGAGGTTGAGCCGGGCAAAATAACCCCAGATCAGGAAGGGCGGAATGGCGGTGGCACCACGAAAGGCCACGGCCTCCCATGTCGGATAGCCGCCAGACAGTGCCTTCACAATTGCATCCTGCGAGGTGGCAAAGGCGATGGCTCCGAGCAAATAGGCAATGGCCCGTGGCTTGTTGTTGAAGCTCATGTATTCTGCTTGATCAGGTCTGCCAGCAGGCGAATGCCCGGTTCGATTTTCTTTTCATCAATAGAGGAAAAGGCCAGCCGGAAATAATTGCGCGGGCCGCTGGCTGCACCAAAGCAAATGCGCCCCGGGTTGATGAGAATGCCCTTCTCCTGCGCGTCTTGCCCAAGCTGATCGGAGTCGAGCTTGGCTGGCCCCTTCACCCAGAAACTGGTGCCGCCGAAGGAGGGAATGCGTGTGGATGAAGGCAAGTGCTTCGACAGCGCATCGCCCATGATTTCCCAACGCGTGCGGTAAGCCTTGTGCAGTTTGCGGATCAACGCATCGTGATGACCGAGCGAGAGAAACAGCGCGGCCGTGCGCTGGTTGTTGCTTGGCGCATGGCGCACCATCAACCGGCGCAGCGCCCGTGCCTCGGCGATGAAAGCGCGCGGCCCCACCATGAAGCCAATGCGAAGGCCAGGGAACAGGGTTTTGGACAGCGAGCCCACATAGATCACGCGGCCATCGTCATCGAGCGACTTCAGGGCAGGGCAGGGCTCATTCACATAATTTGTCTCAAACTCATAATCGTCTTCGATGATGATGAAATTCTTCTCTGAGGCCTTCTTGAGCAGGCCCATGCGCCGCTCCAGCGGCATGGTGACCGTGGTGGGGAATTGATGGCTGGGCGTGGTGTAAACAAGGTTCACATCATCAAGCGCCTCGCCCAGCACGAGGCCGTGTGCGTCCACGGGGGCAAGCGTCATCTGCTGCGTGTGAAGCGCAAAGATGTTCCGCATGTCAGGATAGCCAGGATCTTCCATCGCCACGCGTGTGTCACGCGACACAAGCAGGGCGCAGATCAGGAAGATGGCATTCTGCCCGCCGACAGTCACAAGGATTTCATCATCGCTGGCCATGATGCCCCGGCGCGGCAGAATGCGGCGGCGGATTTGTTCTACCAGCAGCGGATCATCGGCGGCACTGGCATCATTGGTCCAGTCCCCCAGCCACTTCTTGCCCAGCGCCTGTCTGGTGCAATCGCGCCACTCGGCCAGCGGAAACAGGTTGTGATCCACCTGGCCATAGATGAAGGGATATTGATAATCCTGCCAGTTGCGCGGCTTTTCGGAATTGCGCTGCTGCGAGGGGTGGCTTTTGACCAGATTGTCCCAATTCAGACCTGCGTGTTTGGGCCGCTCGGCAACAGCCTTGGCATTCTTGCGCGGCACGTGGTCTTCCAGCGCCTTGTCGGCCACGAAATAGCCGCTGCGCTGGCGGGCCTGCAGATAGCCATCATCCATCAGGCCCTGATAGGCCAGCACCACCGTATTGCGCGACACACCAAGCGACTTCGCCATTTTGCGTGTGGAGGGAATGGGCTCTTGCTGGTCCAACTGCCGATCCAGAATCGCGGACACCAATGCCTCGCGGATTTGGGTTTGCAGTGACGCATATTCGCCACGTTTGATATGGATCAGCCAGTCACGCATCAGTGCCTCCGGAAACTGGACCTATCATAGGTCCAATTTCC
>JAYTIG010000660.1:0-2779 GCA_043731995.1 Hyphomicrobiales bacterium | reverse complement strand
AGCTTCACCACGGTTGAAGCGCTGATTGCGCAGATGAAGAATGACTGTGATATGGCGCGCAAGATTTTGGGCGCACACAAGGCGACGGAATTTCGGCTGGCGAAGTTGCAAGCGGCAGGGAAGGTTTAGGGAACGGCCTTCGTCCGCCCTTCGAGGCCCGCTTGTAGCGGGCACCTCAGGGTGAGGTAATCACTTCTTCCCTCATGCTGAGGTGCTTTGCGTAGCAAAGCCTCGAAGCATGCGCCACAAACTCAATCCCCCTTGGCTGGGTCCAATAGCCTGTGCAAATGCCCGATAAAATAGCGCATCTGGGCGTTGTCAATCGTCTCACGTGCCTTGCGGAGCCAGGCTTGCTGGGCAGCGGCGTAGTTGGGATAAAATCCCACCACATCAAGCTTGGCCAGATCCTTGAAGGTGACACCCGCCACATCGGCAAGTTCTCCGCCGAAAACAAGGTGGATCAGTTGTTCATTCTCATGTGCCTTGCTGCTCATGCTTTCTCCATAAATTCCATCACTGCGGCGTGGCGCTGCGGGCCAGCAGCGACCAGGCCAAATTGCTCGGCCCTCGGGCCGTTAAAAATCATTTCATGGCCCTGTTCATTTGAAACAAGGCCGCCTGCTTCCGTCACCAGCAAGGCGCCGGGGGCCAAGTCCCAATCATGCTTCCAGCCGAAGGAAAGCACCGTATCAACTTCGCCTGCCGCCAACATGGCAAGGCGCGCGATTTGCGGCGTGTGGATCACGTCAAGGGCTTCAAATTCCGCACCTTCCACGCGTTTGCGCGCCGCGCCGCGTGCCGCAAGCGTTGCGCCTTGCAAGCCCGCACCATCTTTCACGCGCAGGGTTGCACCATTCAATGTTGTGCCCTTGCCGCGTTCCGCGAAAAACAGTTTGTGCGTGGAAGGATGCAGCACGCCCGCAATGACAGGTTTTCCATTCTGTGCGAGGCACAAGCCGATGCACCATTCATGCCGGGCAGCCGCAAAGCTGCGCGTTCCATCAATCGGATCAAGAATCCAGCACAGCGATTTTTGCGTGCGGGATTCGTCTGCCGGACCTTCTTCTGACAGCCAGCCATAATCAGGCCGTGTGGAAGTGAGCATACCATGCAAGGTTTCATTCACGGCGAGATCGGCAGCCGTGAGCAACGAGCCATCAGGCTTGTTCCATTGTTCAAATGATTTGCCGAAATGGCTCATGGCCACCTCGCCTGCCCTCACCAGTGCGGCTTTGAGAAGCTCAACGTCCTGCAATGGTCATGCCCTCAACAAGGCAGGATGGCGCATTGGTGGAGGAACGGAATTCGAGGTCGTTGGCGGGTGTGAGATGCAAGAACATTTCGATCAGATTGCCAGCCACGGTGATTTCGCTGACTGGGAATTGCACTTCGCCATTCTCGATCCAGAAGCCCGAAGCACCGCGCGAATAATCGCCCGTTGCGCCATTGATGGAAGAGCCGATGAATTCAGTGATCAGCAGGCCCTTGTTCATGGCCATGATCAACTCATCTTGTGTTTGCGCGCCGGTTTCCATATGCAAATTGGTGGTTGACGGCGAGGGGTTGGACGCAAGGCCGCGGGCAGCACTGCCAGTGGAGGCCAGATTGAGTTGCCGCGCTGAGCGCAAATCCAACACCCAGGAGGTAAGCATGCCTTTGTCGATGAAATTGCGGCGGCTTGTGGGCAGGCCCTCGCCATCATAGCTTTTCGAGGCAAAGCCACGCAGACGGTGCGGGTCATCGACAATGGTTATGCCGGAATTGAATACCTGATGGCCGAGTTTATCTTTCAGGAAGCTCACGCCGCGCGCAATGCCTGCGCCATTAATGGCACCAGCAAAATGGCCGAGCAGGCTTGAAGCCACGCGGCGATCAAAGATCACGGGGATGGATTGGCTTTGCAGCTTTTGCGGGTTGATGCGCTTTACCGTGCGTTCGGCGGCCGTGGTTGCAACTTTCTCAGCGTTTTCCAGATCGGCATAGTGGATGGCGGATGTGCCGTAATAGTCGCGCACCATGTGGGTGCCTTCGCCCGCAATGAGACCGAGGGAGAGGCCAAAACCAGTGCGGCGATAGGATTTGGCAAAGCCGTTGGACATGGCCACGGCCACCTGGCTTTCAGAAGACGAAGCGCCAGCGCCGCCGCTCTTGCTGATGCCCTTCACGGCCAGCGCGATTTTCTCGGTATCTTCCACCAACTTTTTTAGCTCGGCGGCAGTGGGGAAAGTGTTGGAGGCGAGGTCAAGCTCCAGCTCACTCTTGGCGAGTTGTTCGGCGGCGGCCAGGCCTGCGAAAGGATCGGGCGGGGCCAGCTTGGCCATGGCCACGGCACGTTCGGCCAATATCTGCCGCGCTTCCTTGGTGAGCACACTTCCCGCGATCGTGGCGGAGGATTGGCCGGCGAAGACGCGCAGGCCCACTTCGCGGGCTTCGGCCTGCTCCAGCTCTTCCACCACGCCTTCGCGCATGGAGATGGAACTGTCGCGCCGCTCCAGCACCATGGCTTCGCCTGATGTGGCCCCGGCTTTGAGCGCTAGGGACAGCGTGTCTTCAGCAAGTTTCAGCAGTTCTGCATTCATTTCGTGAGGCAACCCAAAATCATGCCAACGAGGATGAGCAGCCCGAAATTCCGGTTGGCGCGGAAAAGCTGCAGGCAGCGGGCGCTGTTGGTGTCATCAAAGTTTTGCACCTGCCACAAGGCATGCGCCGCCGCCGCAATTACACCGATATGGGCGATGAACGGGGCATGTGCAAGCCACAAGGCGGCATCAATGCTGCC
>JAYTIG010000659.1:0-7364 GCA_043731995.1 Hyphomicrobiales bacterium | reverse complement strand
AAATTGCCTGAACTTTTTCCTAAACGCCTCGAGTGTGCGCACTTTCAGCAAAGATCAGGTCCGCAGCGGGATCAACACCAATTCGATTGGTCGCTGGCGTAACTATGAGCGTTTCCTAGCGCCGCTCTTGGGGGCCTTGCAAGGAAAGGGAGCAGGCTTCGCTGCCACTAACCCGCCATGAAACCGACGCAGAGCGGAGGAAGGAACGCTGGCCGATGCATAAAATCAACACCTCGCCGCAATTTGCACCTGGGGGCTTGCCGCTCCTTGTTCCGGCCTTCATTCTCAACTAAAGCCACAATTCAGATTGGTGGCTGATTTGAATCTCTTCAAAATTTCGTTGTATATGGCATCAGCAATTTTTCTGTCTGCCTGCGTGGCAGATCAGGCGGTTGACCTTGAAAGCCGCCCTATTGCTGTTGACCAGAATGCCGAGCCAGCGGGAGTTGCCGGGCCACAAAGTGCGGCTTCAGTGGCTTCGCTGCTGCCCGCCACTGGCCCCACCTATGTGACGCTGACGGTTGCTGAGAATGATACAAGCAACGCTGCCATGAAAGGCGCGCAAGCCAGCCCCATTACTTCAGGCAGCGGCTTTGTTGTGACCAATGATGGCTATGTGATCACCGCGGCCCACGTTGCCGTGGCCAAGGGCAATGAAATTTCAGCCCGGGCTGCCAATGGCCGCGTCTATTCCGGCACTGTCGTCGGCGTTTTCCCTGCCAATGACATGGCCTTGGTGAAGCTGCGCAGCTTCGAGGGCCGATCTGTCATGCCAGCGGGGCCAGGTTGCGTGGCCCCCGGCGAGATGATCTACACTCTGGGCAAGCCGCATGGCATGGGCGACACGGCGCGCATTGGCACAATGCAATCCAAGCATTTTGGCCGCCCGGTATCCTATGGCAAATTTGGCTACCCCGATGCGTTGGTACTGCACATGGGCACCCAGCGTGGCGAATCAGGCGGGCCTGTTTTCAACAGCCACGGCCAATTGATAGCCATGGTGGTTTCCACCTTGTCGGATGAAACCGGCCAATCCATCAATATGGCTCACGCCATCCCGGCCAACACGCTGGGCCAATTCCTCTGCACCATGACAAGTTGCAGCCCGCAGTGGGCCGTGGTTTCGCGCGGCAACGTGGACAACTGCAGCTGAACCCAGTTACGGAACCAGAACAGTGGCCCCTGTCGTGCGCCGGGCCTGCAGATCTGCATGGGCCCTGGCGGCATCAGCCAAAGCATAGCGCTGATTGATCTTGATCTTCACTTTGCCTGACTTCACAACGCCCATCAAATCGCGAACGGTGGCGGCGAAATCCTTTTCATCAGCAATATAGTTGGCAAGTGTGGGACGCGTGACATACAGCGAACCCTTGGAAGCCAAAAGGCCAAGGTTGAAAGCGGGCACTGCGCCAGAGGCGTTGCCAAAAACCACCAACAGCCCGCGCGGGCTCAAGCAATCCAGCGATTGCATATAAGTCGCAAGACCCACGCCATCATAGGCCACGGGCACGCCCCTGCCCTTGGTGATTTCCTTCACCCGGGCCACAACGTCTTCTGCTTTCGAGTTGATCACATGGGCATAGCCATGGGCTTTGGCCACGTTCATTTTTTCTTCCGAGCCCACGGTGCCAATGGCTTTCACGCCAAGCGCCTTGCACCACTGGCCGAAAATCAGCCCCACGCCGCCCGCCGCCGCATGAAACAGAACCGTTTCACCACGTTTCACCTTGTAGGTTGCCCGCAGAAGATAGCGCGCCGTCATGCCCTTCAGCATCATGGCAGCGGCGGCTTCATCGCTCACACTCTTGGGCAATTTCACCAATCGGTTGGCCGGAAAATTGCGGGCCTCCTGATAAGCACCCAGGGAGCCGGAGCCATAGGCCACACGGTCGCCGAGCTTGAAGCCCTTCACCCCTTTGCCCAGCTTGGTGATGACACCCGCTGCCTCATTGCCAAGGCCTGAAGGCATCTGCGCGGGATAGAGGCCGGAGCGATAATAGGTATCCACGAAGTTGAGGCCGATGGCCGTGTGCTTCAATTGCACCTCGCCCGTAGCTGGTTCCAGCAGTTCAATGTCGACCAGGCGCATGACCTCTGGCCCGCCGACAGTTTCAAAACGAATGGCTTTCATCTTACAATACTCCCATCAACCGGCCACATTGGACAAAATGTTTTGGAAGGTCTCCACCAGCCTGTCCCAGCCCAATTCTTCCAATGCGATCAAATGCACGTCCAAAACTGCCGCCTTGCCCATCAGGGCGTGATATCGCGCGGTGTCGCGCACTTCGTCATAGAGGTCTGTCGTCACCAGTACAGCGACTTTTTCGCCCCTCTCGCCGAAATGGTCAGCCAGATTATCGGCTTCGTGCACGGCATCCATCAGCCTGTTGCGATGCTTCTTGTCGTTGATGTCCAATTCCGAGCGCAGCGCCTTGCAGGACACAAAACTGAGTTCGCCGCCACGGCGCATGATCAGGTTAATTTCGTTCTCGCCCGTAAAGCCCTTGACCTCCCAGCCCACAACCTGGCCATAAATCGCCTCTTCGGCACCTGCCGACATCGCCGCAAGCCATGCCAACTCCTCAAGCCAGCCGCCTGTAAGGTAGCGCTTGGCCTTGGTATCAATGAAAAAATGACCAGATGGTGTTTGATTGAGCAACTCGGCATCCAGCATCATGTCTAGCAAGGCGACTGCGCCAAAGGATTGTGCCAGTTCAGCGAGTGCTTCCGGCGAAGCGGCAAATTCAATACGCAATAAGGCATCGCGCAGAGCTTCGAAGTTGCCATAGTGCGCCCCGATCTGGCGCGAGAGGGCAGCGCGGGCAGTTGCCGCCCTCTCATCACCTCGCGTACCCTTCAACCACGCACCGCGCTTGCGCAAAACGTGTTCGATGGTAAATCTGTTCATCGCTGCAATTCTGCCCTAAAGCGACGGCAATTCCAAGAGTGAGGCGATGGCACTAAAACTTTCAGACAGAATGGCCCATGTCGAATTTCCACCCATTGCGGAGGCGATTGGCTGGGTTGCAGAGCGCAAGTCAACGCGTGAGCTCCTCAATCTTTGCCAGGCGGTGCCGAGTTATCCTCCCGCCCCTGGGCTGCAAGATGAAGTGGCGCGGCTGGCGCGTTTGCCGGGAACAGGCAGCTATACCGACATTTTTGGTGTGCCTGAACTGCGCCAAGCCTTTGCTGGCCAAGTGAGTGCGCAATATGCGGCCAAAGTGGCGGCGGCGAATGTGGCCATCACCACGGGCTGCAACCAGGCTTTTGCCGCGGCTATCATGGCAGTGGCTGAACCGGGCGGCAATATCATCATGCCAGCGCCATTTTACTTCAACCACCATATGTGGCTCTCAATGTTGGGCATTGAAATCAAAGATATTTCTGCCTTTGGCCCAGAGGGCGCCTGGCCCGATGTGACGGCGGCGCGTGCCAAGATTGATGGGCGGACGAGGGCCATCATGCTGTGCAGTCCGAATAACCCCTCGGGAGCCATCTATCCCCCACAGGTGTTGGTGGGTTTTTTTGAACTGGCGCGCGAGCATGGCATCGCGCTGATCATCGATGAGACCTACAAGGATTTCCGCCCGGGCCATGCGTCCGCGCATGAACTCTTGCAGCGTGAAGATTGGCCGGACACGTTGATCCAATTGTTTTCTTTCTCAAAGATTTATGCGTTGGCGGGTTATCGCCTTGGCGCGATGGTGGCAGGGCCTGCGGTGCTGTATGAAGTGGCCAAAGTTCTCGACACCATGACCATCTGCCCGCCACAGATTTCGCAACGTGCGGTAATCTATGCGATCGCAGAATTGGATCAATGGAAGGAAGAAAAGCGGCAGTTGATGGCAGAACGATTGGCAGCTTTGCGCGCGGCCTTCGATGCTCCGGAGCTGCAGTTTGAACTGATCTCCAGCGGAGCCTATTTCGCATATGTGAAGCATCCATTCAGAGGCGAAAAGGCCAAGGATGTGGCCAAGCGCCTGGCGCAAAAGCACGATGTGCTGTGCCTGCCGGGCTCCATGTTCGGGCCAGGGCAAGAGGACTACCTGCGGTTCGCCTTTGCCAATGTGGAAAAGGAAAAGATGGCAATATTGGTAGAACGTCTTGTTAACAGCCAGTAGGCCATGATGACGCGGCTGAGCCCCTCATGATCCTTATTGAAAGCGCCTTACGCAGGCTGGTTGGAAAAAATCGCACCGTTGTGGTGCAAAGCGAAACCATCATACTACGGGATGGTGAGATGGCTTTGCTCATCGGCCCCAATGGATTTGGCAAGACTACTCTGCTGCGCCTCATTGCCGGTTCTGTTTCCCTGCACGGCGGCAAAATTTCCGCTGACCGGCCCCTTTTATGCGTCACCGATATTGAAAACCAGCTTGATCCAAAACTCACTCCACTTGAAAATTTTCAGTACCTATCGGCCTACTTCAACCATGAAGTTCCCTCTCGTTCGGTTAGCCTGAATGCGATTGAACGCTGTGGAGCGGTGCCGCTTTTGGCAACAGTTGCCGCCAAATTCTCGAAAGGGCAGAAGGCGCGGGTATTCCTGGCTTATATTCTGGCCACCCAGTTCAAATCCATTTTGCTGGATGAACCGAATAACGGCCTTGATTATGAGGGTGAGCAACTGGTGCAGGCCGTGATGGAGGAGAAGCGAAAGGCCGGTGCCGCCATCATTCTTGCAACGCACAGCCCCGAAAAGCTGCTTGAAAAGGCCACTTCACTTCTTGTCAAAAACGCCCAAGACAAGTTTGAGCAAATGGACCCACTGCGGGCCCGCTTCACCCGCAGTGTCATGGCGCGACTGAAAAATGGAACGATGCACCATGTTTCACTGGCCGATCTCAAGGATTTCCTGATCACGCATGACCATGAACTGCTCGATATCATCTCCGAGCGCACCGTTGCGATAGGTTGAGTTCATTATGAAAGCGATCATACAGCTTATCAAATTTGAATTCGCGCTGATCCGCATGCTGTTTTTCCGCGTGATCTTTGAACGCCTCACCAACACGCTCATGGCGGCCGTTGCGGGCTTTGGGGCCGTTTATGTCAGCTCCTTCCTCAGCAAGGGCCTCCATGCCATTTTGCCAACGGCAGAAAATATCTCCCTCGTGCAAGGCATGATCCTGTTTTCATTTCTTTATGCTGAAACAATCATGGCCAATTGGCAGTATACCACCAACAAGACTGGCCGGATGGAGCTGATTTTCAATTCAACACAACCGCCGCTGCGGATTATCTTTGTCAAAAGCCTGGCTTCTGCTTGCATCACACTGGTCTCATTGGTTGTGCTCTATTTGCCACCCTTGGCCTGGTTTGGTTTGCTGGGCACATTCAACCTCGCATTCTGGCTCGTGGCTGGGGCAACGCTTTTCGTTTGCTGCACGGTGATGAGCTTCAATGCGGTTTTTGAGTTCCAGCTGAAACAAATCAAGGCCCTCACTTCGATGCTGAATCTGGTGCTGCCTTACCTTGCCATGCGCTACGCCAAGTTCTTGCCAGAGAGCTTTGGCTTTGTGCCCTATTTCAATGGAGCGCGATTTTTGGGCCTAGCCAATGGCTATGGCATTTCCGATGTGACTTGGCTGTACCTGACCGCAGTTGTGACGGGCCTGTTCTTCCTGGTGCTTGCACAGATCATCGTGCAAAGGATCAGGAGCACAGCATCGGTCTATCTCGAATAGATCCACATGGCACAAAAAAAACCCTCCCCCGCAAATGCAGGAGAGGGCGACGCATACAGACTTTGGGAGAGTTTAGGGGGAACTCAGTCTTGCGTCTTGGGTGTATTGCGTTCTGCCATGAATCGCTCAAAATCGTCTTTGTCCTTGGCTTGGCGAAGTTTGGCGAGGAAGTCGTCAAATGCGGTGCGCTCTTCTTCCAACTTGCGGCGCAAAGCTTCCAGTTCTTCCATCTTCGCCTTGCGGTATTCGTCAAAGGCGTGATTTCCGGTGGGGGCAAAGCCCTGCCAGCTCCTGGCAGTCCATCCACGTTTCCAAGCGCCGCATGTGCTGGCCATATGATCAGCCGCGTCCTGCGGAGATTTCCATTGCGTCCAAGGGCCTTGCATCTCTGATGCTCCTTTCCAGATTTCACCTTTCTTGTGTTTCAGATAGAGGGCAAGAAGCCCCAGAGGCCAAAACACTACGAAACCGCCAATCACTGCGCCAATCTCGAAGATTGACCATGGCTTGCGCTCCGCCCGGCTCCAGCCGGAAAAACGGCGGGCATGGCCACCATCTGCATAAGCATAAGATCCATTGTTCATACTGCCCCCTCCTTTATCAGGGTAAATATGAGGTATTCATCCCATTCCCACAATTCAAGGCTCCTCAGCGATTTGTAATCTTTCCCCTGCCCGCCATATTGTCTAAAAGCCCCAGTTAAACAGGAAATTGCAACATGCCCACTTACCGTTCTCGTACAACAACCCATGGCCGCAACATGGCCGGTGCCCGTGGGCTCTGGCGGGCTACAGGCATGAAGGACCAGGATTTCGGCAAGCCGATCATTGCGGTGGTCAACAGTTTCACGCAGTTTGTGCCGGGCCATGTTCATTTGAAAGACTTGGGCCAGCTTGTGGCGCGCGAGATTGAGGCGGCCGGCGGCGTGGCCAAGGAATTCAACACCATCGCGGTGGATGACGGCATCGCCATGGGCCATGATGGGATGCTTTATTCCCTGCCCTCGCGCGAGATCATCGCAGACTCAGTGGAATATATGGTCAACGCACATTGTGCCGACGCGATGGTGTGCATTTCCAATTGCGACAAGATCACGCCCGGCATGTTGATGGCTGCAATGCGCCTTAACATTCCTGCCGTATTTGTTTCCGGCGGGCCGATGGAGGCTGGCAAATACATTGCCGAGAAAACCGGCAAGCAAGTGGCGCTTGATCTCGTGGACGCCATGGTGGCTGCCGCTGATGATAGATATTCTGATGCGGAGGTGGCGGTCATTGAGCGCTCGGCCTGCCCCACCTGTGGTTCATGCTCTGGCATGTTCACGGCGAACTCCATGAATTGTTTGACGGAGGCTTTGGGCCTTTCGCTGCCGGGCAACGGCTCAACGCTTGCCACACACGCAGATCGCAAGCGCCTGTTCCTCGAAGCCGGGCATCTGATCGTTGATATCTGCAAACGCTACTATGAGCAGAATGATGCCAGCGTGTTGCCGCGCAACGTGGCTTCGTTCAAGGCCTTTGAAAATGCCATGACATTGGATATCGCCATGGGTGGTTCCACCAATACGGTGCTGCACATTCTGGCCGCCGCGCATGAAGGCGGCATCAATTTCACGATGGACGACATTGACCGCCTGTCGCGCTGCGTACCTTGCATCTCCAAGGTTGCTCCGGCCAA
>JAYTIG010000658.1:0-2789 GCA_043731995.1 Hyphomicrobiales bacterium | reverse complement strand
ATTCTAGTTGGTGATGAAGATGGAGTAGTCGTCATTCCTCGCGGAAAGGCAGAGGAAACTGCCAGAAAACTTGCAGAAGTTCGGACTGCCGAAGCGCTGCTAGAAGCCAAAGTCAAAGCTGGACTTCGTGTTCCGGATTTCGTTTCCGGCATCCTAGCGGATGGTCGGATGGAATTTCTTCTATAAGGTTTGAGCTGATCAGCGCTAAGTATTGCAATGATGTTTGACCTGCTCCCTGCTATGCCTTCGTTTATGAGTTAGCCCTGTTCAGGTTTGCTCTGCTCCCAAACGTTGGATCACCTGAGGCCAGAGTTTTCGGCCTCTTTGGTCAGTGACGGGCTGGATGCGCCAACGGGCTTCGCCATTGTAGAAGTTACGCCATGAACCATCCCTCAAATCGACACTTATCCGAGAATTGGAAGACGACTTCGGTCTCGACCTGGCAGAGCACTAGCGCCTGAAAGCGGAAGAAGATTGACATTGGTTTGTCTGCTAAGGGCCAGTAGCCGACATGGTTGGCCGGGTCCAACTGCCTCTCGTCGGCTGAACAAACTTGCAATAGCTTCCCATTGCTTCTGGCGTCGACGAGTGGTCGGGCTTGAGCCAAAACTAAAAGCAGTCTCCCGAAGCTGCCCGCTGATCTAGGGACTAGTGAGGCCAAAGGTCTCGGCGATATTCTTGCCACTAGCCAGTTTTTTCTGCCATTTGACTTCCAGCGCCATTTTGGCTTCGGCGTCGACAATCAGGCTTCGAGCCTTCATGGACGACAGAGCGGCAAGCCCATCATCATCGCCGAAGATCAAATCGCCAGGGCTCACATCAAGGCCGCCAACAATCACGGCGACGTTGACTTCGCCCAGCGCGGCGCCTGTAGGCCCGCGTGGCGTGATGAAACGGCTGTAACAACTCAGGTCTTTCCAGCTTGCAAGTTCCGCCACATCGCGGATTGAGCCATCACAAATCAGGCCTGCTGCCTCAAGGCGGCGCAAATGGCCGCCGAGAATTTCGCCGATCATAGCATGTTGCCTGTTGCCCTGAGCGGCAATGACTAGAACATCACCTTTCTTCACAAGATCAAGTGCGCGTAGCACGGCCCCAAAATCCGGTGGGGCGCACAACGCGGTGACGGCGCGGCCAAACAATCTTGGTTGCCGACCCGCCGGGCAAAGCGGCCTGATCTGCGGGTCAATCTGACAGGTCCCGTTGCTGACATCGGCGATGATGGCGACTGGCACATTGCGCCAACGTTCAACCAGATCTGCTCCAATAGGCGCTGCGGAGGCTTGACGGATCTTGATCATGATGCTTTTGCCATTTCCAGTTTTACCAAGGCACCCAACGCAGAAATGCCTTTCACAATGTTGGCGTCGGTCTGGCCCGAAAAGTTGAAACGCGCGTGGTTAGGTTCACTCGCCTCGGGGAAGAAGCTCCACCCCGGCACATAGGCCACCTTGGCCTTGCTCAAGGCATGGTCACGCATGAAGCGCGTGGTATCAAAATCCTGAGGGAACGTGAGCCATGTGAAGAGGCCGCCCTCGGGGTAGGTACAGGTTACCTCTTGCGGGAAGTGCTGGCGAATTGTGTCCAGCATCAGGTTCTTCTTGCGTTGATAGGCGGTGCGCAAGGCTTCAACATGGGCATCGAGATGATAACGTTCAAGGTAAAGTGAGGCAGCCGCCATGTTCAATGTGCTGCACTGGGTGTCGGCGGCCAGTTTCAATAGGCCCAGTTTTTGAATCATGGACACTGACCCAATGGCCCAGCCGAGCCGCATGCCCGGCGCCAGAACCTTTGAAAAGCTGCCCAGCAGAATGACGCGGTCCTCAGTATCGAGGCTCCTCAGCGTGGCAGGTTCAACGCCGCTGTAGCGCAGCTCGCGATAGGCCGTGTCTTCGAGAATATTGAAGTCATAATGGTTGGCGAGCGCGATTAAATGTTTGCGGCGTTCGAGGCTCATTGTGACGCCGGTGGGGTTCTGGAATTCCGGAATGGTGTAAAGCATTCTGGGTTTCAGACCCTGTTTCAGCTTTTGCTCCAGCACGTCGGTTTTCATGCCATGCTCATCCATCGGGATGCCGACATAGCGAGGTTGGCAAGGATTGAAGGCAATCATGGCACCTAGAAACGTGGGGCTCTCTGTAACGATAGTGTCGCAGGGATCGATCAACATCTTTGCCACAAGGTCGAGCCCTTGCTGGCTGCCTTGCAGGATCAAAATATTGTCGACGGTGCAGATTGTACCCTTGCGGCTCGAGCGGGCGGCGAGTTGCGCGCGCAATTTTGGATCACCATCTGAGACGGTGTATTGCAGGGCCTGCGCACCATTTTGCAGGATGGCAGTCTGGTAGACTTCATTCAACTGCGTGAGCGGGAAAAGGCTGCCATCGGGATAACCGCCTGCGAAGGATATCAGTCCTGGGTCGGCCCCGAATTTGAGAAGCTCGCCGATTGCATTTGGCTGCACAGTTTCCATGCGTTGCGCGAAGTGGATTGAGGACATTGGGCTTCCCGCGACTGTGGGCTTGATATGGCCACCATGCCACTGGCTTCACGGCATAGCAACGTGCGCGATCACATGGCCTTCATGCTTGTGCTGATTGAGCTGTTGCCGGATCTAATGGAGGCCTTCACCTTGCCCCGCAGCCTGACATATGGCGGGTGGCTTGCAGTTTTATGCCTCATCGAGCGCAGCGGATTTGGCTCGATGGTGGACAATTCTGAATTCGCAAACGGGCATAGCATGACCAATCCAGTATGTCTGCTTCCAAGCTGAAAGTGGCCACTATCGG